>NZ_JBAMDC010000238.1:0-10382 GCF_036961605.1 Streptomyces sp. KLMMK | reverse complement strand
GACGTCCGCATCGCGCAGGACGTCGGCGTGCACGGCCAGGACGCCGCCGATGCTTCCGGCCGGCTGCAGGGCTGCCTCTTCGGCTGAGATGACCGCGCTGCGCACCTCGGGCTGCAACTCGCCTACCAAGGCGCGGACTTCGGAGTGAAGGGCTCGGGCTTCCACGATCGTGAGTGGGGTATTCGTCTCGGCCGCCAGTCGCGCACCGGCTGCGATGAGCGTCTCCCGGCCACCGCCGCCGACGTCGTAGGTGATGCATCCTCCCCCGGCGGCCACGAGCGTCTCGACGACGCCCGCGATCCGGGGGTGTTTCAGCACGCTGCTGTCCACGTGATCACTCCCTTGCTGTGGTCAGTGATCGTTGTGGAAGGTGGCGGAGGCCTTGCAGTAGGAGGGGTGCCGCCCGGCCTTGATCACGCAGGCCCGTAGCCGGCAGGAGCGCTTCCCGGCGAGGTTGTGGCGGCCGTCGGCGCTGACGGTGCTGCACTTGTTGTCGTTGTAGCTGTCCGTCACATGGTAGACGTGCGTGCCGGCGGCGGTCTGGACGTCCGCCAGGGCGCGGTAGCCGTCCGTGTTGACGTCGCGCACCGTGAGCTGGACGCCCTGTTCGCCGATGGCCGCGGCGGCGCCGCTGCCGTGCGGGCCTCCGCTGTACCACCAGGTGGTCGCAGCTGCGGCGGTGCCTGTGCCGGACACCATCAGCGCGCCCAGCACGATGGCGGGGAGGGCTGCAGGGGCCATGCGCATGGGTGTCGGCTTCATCCGGGCCCTCCTGAGCTGGCGGGTGACCCGGTTCTCGTGGTCGGGTGCCGGGCCGTTCCGAGGCAAGCAGGTCCGCCCGGTGCCGCGCGGCGGGTGCCGGTCCGTGTTCCGTCAGCTGAGTCGGCGTTCTTTGCGTCGCTCCCGCGCGGTGGGATCTTGCCGGGTCCCTACCCGGCTCGTCGACCGGAAGGACGTCGTATCCGGCGAGGCAACTGCCCGACGACGGGGTGATGCGGCTGTGGCTCTCGGGTGATCTCGCGGTGGTGCTCCTGGTCGGGGACCAGACCCGGACCCTGACGGTCCTGAGCATCGCCTACGCCGGGCTGGAGTAGCGCCGGCCCGCCCCTCCGTACGGCGGCCGCGCTCCGCCAGGGCCTGCGCGCTGTCTCGTGGTGCGCACGTTCGTCACGCCGCCGGGGCATGCGGGGCACCGCACCGCGGGCACCGGCAGGGATCTCCCTCGCAGGGCGCGGCCAGTGCCAGACACCGGGCGCAGTCGCAGAGTTCGGGAGCGCCCGGGGCCCGCCGGCAGTCCGCGCCGAGCGGCGCGGCTGACGGCCAGGCGCCGCGCAACGCCCCACGAGGCAGTGGATCCGCGTACCGTCCGTGCGGGGGTGCACGGCCGGCTCACCGACCGCGCCCGAGGCCGCCGTCCCGCCGCCGCCCAAGGCCCCGCCCCCGCTCCTGCCCCGCAGCCGGACCTGCCCCCCGAAGGCATGCTGTTCTGACTCGCTTTGAGGCGAACACGGCCCCTTGAGCCCCTCCCACTCCCCTGCTCGCCCGTTCAGCGGATTGCCGTGGTTCTAGCCCCTTCAGCCCCTTCCCGCACGACGAGGCCCCTCTGACCTGCGCGTTCAGTCCGCGTCTGGCAGGGACAAGGACCGAGTGGAGCCCTCAGAAAGGGCCGCTCAGCCCCGCCACTGCGGCGAGGAAGGAGGGGCAGGACCGTCGACCAGGACCCTCCGCCAGGAGGCGACGCGGGGCTTGCCGCGCAGCAGGGCTCTGCGCTCGCGCTCGACCATGCCGCCCCATACGCCCCCTTCGTGACTCGTTGGCAGACCTGTTTGGAATCATGTCCGCATGGACTGCGACCTCGCCCCGCCGACCGGCGTTGGCCCGTTGCGGATCGATATGACCCGGCACGCGGCCAACACGGCGCTGGAGGCGCTCCGCGATCTCTCTGCGATCTAGGAGTCTGATCGGCCGGGGCAGCGCGTCTTCCGTCCCAGCGGGCTGATAGGGCCTCCACACCCACCGCAAGGGTGGCGATCGCGCGGGAGAGCAACTGCCGACCCTCGCAGTGAGTAGCATCCGGCAGCAACAACCAGGTACGAGGAGTGCTGCCGTGGCCGACGAGCCCTTGAAGAAGACCCCCATTCAGAACAAGTACGCGCAACAGTACGCCGATGACCTCGCAGCCAACCGCGAGGAGCAGGGCAGCATCACCGAGCAGATCGCCGGTCTCCAGGAGCGCCTGGAGCAACTCAAGGTGGAGGAGATCTGGTTGGCCCAGGCACGGGGCAGTCTGCCCGGGGCCCCGGCCCCGAGCGAGCCCGAGGCCTCCGCGCCGGCCGATACCGTTGCCAAGGCGCCCCAGACCGTTCCGTCACCGCGCCAGGGTGGATCGGTGAAGGCGGAGCAGCCCGCCAAGAAGGCGACAGCCAAAAGGAAGACCACGACGAAGAAGGCCGCGGCCAAGAAGACCACCGCCAGGGCGACGGCGAAGAAGACCACGGCCAAGGCGTCGGCGAAGACCGCCGCGGAGAAGCCGGCAGCTGAGCAGGCGGCGGCACCGGAGGCCGCCGCTCCAAAGACGCCGGCAGGGAAGAGCGCGACCGAGGAGAAGTCGGGTCCGCCGCTGTGGCAGCTCGCCCTGGACATCCTCCTCAAGGCCCCCGGGCAGCCGTGCGTGGCCCGTGAGGTCGCCGACCAGCTCGCGCAGGACCACCCGAGCCGGAAGACAACCATCCAGACGGTGCGCAACACCCTGGAGACCCTCATCAAGAAGAACCTCGCCGAGAAGTCGCACCAGCAGGGAAGCGCGATGTACACCGCATACGCCGACGCGGGTGCGGCGCCCGCTGCGGACGGCACCGCGGACCGCGAGGCCGAGCAGGGTCCCGAGATGGCTGTCGAGAAGGCTCCGGCGGAGGTCTGACGTCCGCTGCGGTCCGCCCGGGCACCCGCAACGGCCCGGCGGGCCGAGCGCCGCAGGTGCCCGGGCAGCAATGCAACGCCGCCCAGGCCTGCACACCACAAGGCCGGCACAAAGCCCAGACGTACCACCTGAAACAGCGAGTTCAGGCGATGGGCCGTTGTCCCAGCACAACGCGGGCCACATCGACGGCCCAGGGGTTGATGACGCCTTCATCGTCCCCAGATTCGGCATCCTCCAGCCACCCCGCGAGCGGGCCGTGCAGCTCGATGTCCACACGGTGGTTCCCCTGCCGGAGAGACGCAACAGCATGGCTGAGCAGCTCAGCAAGAGCCTCTTCTGAATCATCGGGATGCGACATGTCCACAGGTTCTCAGGCGCGTAGGCTCAGGGGCACACGTTAACGTCAGGCTGATGTCCCGATGGCGAGCGCCTGGTCCTCAAAGATGGAGTTCGGTCTCCCAGGCTTCGAACGGTGGCTCGACCCGAAAGCTCGGGTCGCAGCATGCCCGAATCCACTGCGCGACCCGGTACTGCGCGTCCGCGTCATTCAGCACCATGCCGTCTGCGTCGACTTGGAGCACGTTGCCGTAGATTGCGAAGACCTGCTCCAGCGACGAGCCGGAGTGGAAGACGGCTGAGCGGTAGTCGACCCATCGAGCAACTCGACGTCGAGGGTGCCGTTCGCCAAGTAGAAGGCGAACAGCCGAAACGAGGCGCGCACGTCGACAGGGAGATGTTCCACGCAAGCATCATGCACGACATCGCCACCGTCTCGGCAAGATCTTTTGAGGACAGGGCCTGGGACGCTGCGCGGCACTTTCGTCGGTGCCCCCGGTGGGAACGCAGGGGGCGGTCCGTCTCACACGGTGGCGGCGGCCGCGGGTGCAGGCGCGGTTCGGGCCGAGAGCAGGAGCGCACATCCGGCGGCGGCCATCAGCGGGACGGTGAAATGGCCGCTGAGCGGTCCGGCCAGGGCCGTGCCGCCGGCCTGGCCGAGACGGATGGCGCTGGACATCCAGCCGACCGCCTCGGTCGACATGCCCGGCGGGGCGAGCGCGGTGACGGACAGGCTGGCCGCAGTGAGCAGGGGCACGAACACGGCGCCCGGCAGCATCGCCAGGAGGAGGACGGCGGGGGCGTGCGCGGTGCCGCACCGCGGGCACCGGCAGGGGTGTCCCCTCACGGAGCGGCCAGTGCCAGGCACCGCGCGCAGTCGCACAGTTCGGGCCCCCCGGGGGCCCGCTGGTAGTCCGCTCCCAGCGGCGCGGCCGACGGCCATGCGCCGGGCTTGTGCCCGGCGGGGCCCGAGAATCTCTGCCACAGCGCCACGACCTTGACGGGGGATCGCACCCGGCGGATCTGCAGGCGCATGAACGCGGGCAGGTCCCCCTGCTCGCGCATGGCCGCGATGTCGTCGGTCGCGAAGTCCTCCACGGCCCCCCTCGGGCGCTCTAATCGGAAGCTACAGGCGGTGTAGGTTCCGGCTTGATCTGTCGGCGCCCGACGCTGTGACCAGCGGTTTCCGTCTGGTGTCCAGACGGGTTGTCAGCGGGTTCGTCCGGCCGATCTGTCGGTTTCTTCAGCTGGAACGGGCCCTTGGGGCTCCGCTGACAGATCTCTCGGACAGGCGACCTGGGGATTTGCCCCTGGTGGTGACAAGCCGATGACAAACCGGCTGGACAGTGACAAGTGAAATCGGAAGCTACAGGCGGGGTCAGCCGACGTGGCGCATAGCGACGATCTGGTTCGTCCACCAGCTCATGGGCTTGATCCGCACATCCAGGCCGGTGCGCGGCGCTTCGATGACCTGGTCGTTGCCGATGTACATCCCGACATGCTCGGGCACCGCCGCGGAGCCGACGCTAAACAGCAGGTCGCCGGGGACCAGCTGGCCGATGGACTGGACCGGCGTGCCGACGTTCACCTGGTCGTACGTGGTCCTCGGGAGGTTCACGCCTGCCGCGCCCCAGGCCATCTGCATCAGGGACGAGCAGTCGCAGCCCCGGCCTCCGGAGTACGGCGACTCGCAGCTGCCGCCCCACACGTACGAGGTGTCGAGCGCGGTCATCGCCGCGGCGATTGCCCGCCCCGCTCCTGCCGAGCCGTCCCCGCCCGCCGGGATCAGGCCGCCGTCCTTGGTGCCCCACTTCTCGGCCAGCTCGCGGATTTCCTTGACGTAGCCGCGGGTCTCCTCGATCGGCGGGACACCCCCGGCCTTGATCACACTGCCCGAGCCCGCGTTGTAGGCGGCGAGCATGTTCTCGGCCTTGTTGCCGGGGACGTTCTTGACCTCATCCGCGACGACGCAGTCGTAGCGCACGGCAGAAGGGACGGCATCCGCCGGGTTGTGGACGTCCCTGACTCCGTCACCGTCACCGTCGACGCCCCACTCGGCCCACGTGTCCGGCATGAACTGGGCGATGCCCTGAGCACCCACCGGGCTCGGCTTGTCCTCCCAATGGCTCTCCGTGTACAGCTGCGCCGCCAGCAAAGACGCAGTGACCTGGGGGCAGCCGTACTTGCCCTTGACGGCCTCCTCGATCAGCTTCCGGATCTCCGGCGGGATCGGGGCCTTGCCCGACAGCCCACCTCCCGGTCCCCTGCGGCTCCCAGCGCTGGCCCCGCCGGCCCCGGCGAGCATCATCAGCAGCGAGAAGACCAGCACCATGGCGACGGCGAACGCGGCCGCCCCGTACGTGACAAGCTTCTGCATGAGCGGCCGCCGCTCAGGCGTACGGCAGCGCGATCACGCGCCACCGTCCGTCGTGTCCGCGCTCGAGTTGCAGAGCGACCTGGGTGTCGGTGGTGGTCGGCTTGCCGCTGGCCGGGCTGGTGGTGACCCGGTAGAGCACCCGCGCGAGCGCGCGGGTGGACGTGGGCGCCGGGGCCCCGTCGGGCACCGAGACCTTGGTGACAGAGGCGACGACGCTGGCCTTGGCCTCGGTCCACTGCCGCCACTGGGTCATGGTGGAGGGCCTGGCCATACTCAAGGAGGCGCCGAGGTCCTCAGAGGTGTACTGCGAGGCGCGTCGGCCCGCGTCGGTGAAGTCCTTGTCCTGGCCCGGCCGGGCGTCGTGGGAGGCCCAGGCAGCGGTGAAGTCCGCGGCGGCCTTGGCGATGTCTTGGGGCAGCTCACTGCCCGGGGACGCGGCCGGGCCGTTGGGCACGGGGATGATGCCGGTGCCCGGCACCGCGACGGCCGGCGCCTCGGGCGTCGCCGAGACGCTGGCGGTCTCGGCGGGCGCGGTGCGGACACCGCTGGAGAGTGAGCCGCAGGCCGTGAGCGATGCTCCGAGGACAGCAGTCAGTACCATGCCAGCGGCCGCACGGGGGCACACGCGCGGGAGGCGCCGCGGGGAAGGCTGGTATGCGGCGGACTGCTCCTGGCCGTGGTCGTGGGGCGTCCGTGACGGACCGGTGGGCCCGGTCGCGGCTCGGCGCTGGCGTAGAAGGTGGCGGAGGTCTTGCAGTACGAGGGGCGCTGCCCGGCCTTGATCACGCAGACCCGTAGCCGGTAGGAGCGCTTCTCGGCGATGTTGTGGCGGCCGCCGGCGGCGCTCACGACGGTGCACTCGCTGTCGTTGCAGCTGTCGGTGATGGGCCAGGCGCCCGCGCGTCGACTTCATCCGGGTCCTCCTGAGCCGGCGGGGCCCGGCCGTGGTGCCGGACCGTCCCGAGGCAATCAGCTCCCTGCGGCGCCGAGCGGCTGATGCCGGACTGCTTCCCAGGGGCTGCGGCGGTGTCCGGCCCACCGGTCCCGCCCGACGGGATCTTCGTCCGGGCCGGACGGGCGGCGGGTCCCGGCTCGTCTGCCCGGCGTGGGCGGGCCTGCGGAGTGCCGGAGATCGTGCCGGTTGTCTCCCACCGGGCACGCCCGGACCGAGGTCAACATCGTCTGGTTCGAGGGCAAGGAGGAGACCGAGGAGAAGTACGACTACGTCCGCTGGGTGTGGGAGAAGACCCCAAACAAGACCGGGAAGCCGAGCGGCGTCATGCGCCGACCGCATCATCGGCTACGCCGAGCTCGAGGAAAGCGCGGAACCCACCGAGCCCTCACGCCGGTACCGGCGGCGCGTCTTCTACGTCAAGGACAACGACCGCGGCGAGCCCGGAGGCCAGTACCAGGACGCCACACCCCACGAGGCCGTGGATCCGCCTACCGTCCGCGCGGGGGTGCACGGCCGGCTCACCGCCGCGCCCGGGGCCGCCGTCCCGCCCCGCCCAAGGAGGCAGCCCCTGCTCCTGCCCCGCAGTCGGAGCCGCCGCCCGACGGCATCTTGTTCTGACCTCACCTTTGGGGGCGAACACGGCCCCTTGAGCCCTGCCCGCCCTCCGTCCGCCTGTTCAAGGGCTTGCCGAGGTTCCGGCCCCTTCAGCCCCTCGCGCGCGGCGTCGGCTGAGGGGCGAGGCCGTCGATCAGGACCCTCTCCCACGAGGCGACGTGGGGCTTGCGGCGCAGCAGGGCTCTGCGTTCCCGTTCGGTCATACCTCCCCACACGCCCCATTCGACCCGGTTATCGAGGGCCTCCACCAGGCACTCGGTGCGCACCGGGCAGCCCGTACAGACGGCCTTGGCCCGGTTCTGCCGGGTAAAGTCCGCGAACAACTCTTCCGGGTCGGCGGTGCGGCAGGCCGCGTCCTCGCGCCAGTGGGCCCTCGCACTGGTCATGTCTGTCCTCCCCCGTCGCGGCTCGGCGACAAGGCCGAGCTTATTGTTCAGGTCACGCCCGGTGCGGTGCGGGGCATCGCGTCCACCGGGACCGGCGGGCGCGGTCATGCTCTGCGCTGCCAAGGCTTCCACCACGGCGGCTTCGAGGGCGATGGCGGTTCCTGCTCGAACACCGGCGGAAACTGCTGGGCCAGCGGCATCTTCTGCCGGGCTTCGGCAGCGGCGCGTTCTTCCTCCTTCCGCCGAAGTTCCTCTTGCTCGCGCTTTTCCCGCTCTGCCTGTTCCTCAGCAGCCCGTGCCGCGATCGCACGGCGCTTCTCCTGCTCGGCCGCGCGTCGGCGCCGGGTCCGCTCCTCCTGCTGGGCGCGCAGTTGGGCCCGGACCCGGGCCGCGCGCTCCTGTTCAGCCTGCTCGTCCGCCTGGAGCCGGTCTCGTTCCTCGTGGTGCACGCGCCGGGCTGGAGTGAGCAGTTCACGGGCAGCGAGGTCCACGTCGCACTGCTCCAGCGGATCGGCAGCGATGTGGCAGGCAGGGAAGGCGCGGCGGGGTGGCAGGGTGTAGGCAGCGTCCTCCCACAGGCGTTCGCCCGCTGACGTGTTCGCGGGGTGGACGCGGGTCGTGGCGGTGCCGATCGTCTGTGTGGTCGGGTCGAGCCACAGCGGGATCACGCCGTGCTGCAGCATCGTCTGGTGCAGGCCGCTGAGCTGGATGGTTGCGGCCCAGTCGGGATCGCGCCAGACGAGCTCCGTGCGGCGGAGCTGTCTGGTGGTGGCGGGCCGCCACTGCGGGCCGTGGTGGGCGAACAGCCAGATGTCGACCACGCCGGCCTTGGCGTAGAAATCATGGCGGGCTTTCCAGTCGGTGCCGGTGAGCGCGGAGTACTGAGCCTCGAAGGCCACCTTGCCCCCGTCGGGAGAGACGGCGAGCACGTCGGGGCGCCGCCATCCGTCCGGCAGGGTGATGGGGGTGTCGTCGAGGTGCAGGGTCCAGTCCTCCAGGTCCGGGTGGGTTGCTGCCCACCGGCACAGGACGTCCTTCGCGCTCAGGTGCCATAGCGTCTCCGGGCCCGTCACGTCGTCGTGCTCGCCCTCCCCGGGGCGGTGGGCAAAGTGGTGGCGCCGCGCTCCCGCGGCAACGACCCGGCCGAACGGAAGGCCGCAGTCGGACGCCGGGCACAGCAACAGCCCTTGGGCGACGTGGCGGCGCCAGGTCACCCCCGGCTCCATCTCGCCGTTGCCCTCACCGGCCGGCAGGTAGCGCAGCTGCTTGGTCTTCTTGTCGACCGCGAGGACCTGCGCCGTGTCCTGCGTGAAGGCCCGCGGCCGTCGCGGGCCGGAGTTCACGAGCCCACGCCACCGCGACGTGCCCATAGATGCTCCCTCTGCCGTTCCGTTGATCAACCTCACTGTGCGGCGGCACCGCAGCAGGCAGTGGGGCGCGGCGGGAACGTTCCGCCGGGCGGGACCAAAGGGGCTGCGGATGCGCTGCGGGACGCGTGGCACGGGACCAAGGGCGCGCCGACACGCGGCGCCGTCATGTTGCGGACGGGCGTGGGCGCGCTGCCATGGCGCCCGGCATGTGTCGGCCGTCACGTCCGGTGTGCGCCTGCGGAGCCGACAGCGCCTTGTTGAGCGGCCAGGCTCGATGGGCCGATGCCGTAACGGAGGGGACGTTCCGATGCCTGTACTGCGCCAGCTCACCGCCTGCGCCGCGCCCGCCACGCACATGGTCGAGGGCCACAGCCGCACGAAGGAGCGGGCCCTGCAGTACCGGGTGGAGGTATGCGCGCGCCACCGGTGGATCGCCGGGCACTGGCCGGGCCAGCACGCGAGGCGGGAGCCGGGCGGGCGCTGCGGGACGATGACCGACCACCGGGCCTACCTGCAGGTGGTGCAGTCGCACCTCGACACCTGGATCGGTCCGCTGACCACCCAAAACCTGGACAGGCACGGCGGGGACGTGGCCGCCGCGCTGCGGGCCGCCTACCAGTGGATGCGGGAGGGGTACGGCGACCGCGCAACGGCCCGCGGCAACCTCTGGTACGCCGTTGCGGTCGCGCTCGGGCACGCGGCCTGGCTGGCCGAAGCGGTGGCGGCTGGCCTCCTGGAGCGGGAGGACGGCGAGCGTCAGGTCCTGGCGGCGCTCAGCGCGGCCGAGACGCTCCACGGCACGGCCTGCGGGCACTAGACCATGATCATTCTCACCGGGTTTTCCTAATCCTCAACCACTCACACAGACTGCCCGGCGACTGACAAACAGGCCCGGGAGCTGACGGGGCCTCTGCTGGCCTGCGGGCAAGCCGAGGGCCGTGGCCCCCGGACTCCTTGTCCGGGACCACGGCCCTCAAGCGGAACAGCGGCCGCCTCAGTCGAGGTTGAACAGCCCGGTGATGTAGTCGTTCGCGATCCAGCCGTACTGGCCATCGTGTGCACCGGAGCGCACCTGAACGTAGGCGAAGCCCCCGCTGGAGAAGCACCCGACGTAAATGGTGGTGCCGTTGTACACCAGGCCGCGGGAGGAGTAGCCGGTGCCCGGCCCGGTGCGGAGGTTCACTCCGTCTCCGGTGTTGACCGACTCAATGCGGTCGAACGATCCGGCATTGCATGCCTCACGACCAGGACCACCGGATGCCGCCGGGGTCTGGGCGAACGCGGACGGGGCCGCACCCACGGCGAGCGCGGCGGTCGCGGCGAGCGCGACGGCGGGAATGGTGCGGCGGAGTACGGGCGGAAACGGCACAGCGGTCTCTCCTTGATCGGCGGTTGTGCCAGGGAGCCTTCAGGCCGGCCGGGG
>NZ_JBAMDC010000237.1:0-10508 GCF_036961605.1 Streptomyces sp. KLMMK | reverse complement strand
CGGCGTACGCCCGGCGGCACGCGCCCGCACCCACATCGTTTCCACCGCCGCCGTGCGCCCGGCACGTCTGGTGCGCGCCCGGCCCGGGAAGCCAGGCTGGAGCGCATCGGGGGGACGGGGGTCACCATGGGCCATGGCGCGCCGCGGACGGCGCTGCTCGCGCTCGCGCTGCTCGCCTCCGGCGCGACCGCCGCGCTGAGCGGCTGCCGGGCCCAGCAGCAGCCTGCGGGCGCCGCCGGAACCCCCTCCGCCCACGTCCTGCCGGGGCGCGATCCGACGTTCCTGGCCCGCGGCGAGTGCGCGGGGCGGAGCGCGGGCTCCTTCACCGAGATCTCCTGCCGGAGCGGGGAGGCCGCGGCCCGGGTCCTCGCCCGCTACAACGGCCCCCGCCCGGGCGGCCCGCGCTGCCCCGACGAGACCGACTTCGTCCTGCACATCACCGCCGTCGACCAGGGCGCCTCGGAGGCGCACAGCGCGCCCGAGGGCTACGCCTGCATGCGCAACCTCCAGCCGCCGCACCCGGGCGACCCCGGCATGGGCGGCGGGCCGGTGACGGTGACCGGCGACTGCCTCTACACCCAGCGGGACGGGGTCGTGAAGGAGACCGCCTGCGACGGCTCGGCGGCCCACGCCCCCGAGTACCGCATCACGGGCCGGGTCGGGGCCCGGCCGGAGTGCCCGCCCTCGACCGACCTGTACGTACACGTGGGCGGCGGGGCACCCGTCGGGTGCGCCCGCCGCCTGGTCTAGCCCGCCCCGCGGGGGCGGTCGCGGTTACGGCCGCAGGGCCTGCCGCTGCTCGACGACCGGCTTGTCGAGCTTCGCGTCGTACGGGGCCAGCGGCTTGGCGTGCGCCTCGTCCTTGCGGACCGCCGCCGGGGCGACGCCCGCCCACTCCAGGACCTTGGCCGTGGCCTTGGCCCGCTCGTCGGCGACCAGCTGCGCGATGTTCGAGCCGTGGTTGCCGCCCGGCGCGTAGAAGCGGTAGTCGTCACGCGCGGCCGCGTTCCTGCCGAGGCGGAACGGCTCGCCGCTCCACGGGTCGTTCTGCCCGTAGACGAAGAGCATCCGCTCGCTGTCCTCGCGCACCCAGCGGTCGACGTCGGCCATGGCGCCGCGCTTGAACTTCATCGGGATCTCCCGGGGCACGTACGCGCGCGGGTTGAGCGTCTCCGGGTGCCGGAGCAGGCCCTTGAGGTGCGCGTTCTTCACGCTCGGCGCGCCGAGCTCGGTGCCCGCCTGGTAGTAGTACGGCGTGAAGCGCTCCAGGCCCTGGTCGGTGTAGCCGTCGAAGCCCGAGATGGTGTCGACGAACTTGTACAGCTCGTCGGTGGAGGCGTTCGTGGCGGGCACGGAGGCGCACTCGCTCTGCAGGTGGTACTGCCAGAACGACCAGACCAGGTCGACCACGACGTTCTCGAAGGCCTGGTCGATGCCGCCCAGGGTCTTGAAGGTCTTGCCGTTCTCGTCGGCCCACTTCTGGTAGCGGGCGACGAACTCGCCGCGGCGCAGCAGCGCCTGGCGCTGCACCGAGTTGAGCTGGGTGCGGCAGGCCTGGTCGCCGACGTTCGCGAAGAACCGGTCGTAGGCCGAGTCCTCGTTGTTGTCGATGTCGTTGGGCGCGACGTAGGCCACCGTGCCGTTCATGTCGTTCGGGTAGTAGCGGCGGTAGTACGTCGCCGTCATGCCGCCCTTGGAGCCGCCCGTGGCCAGCCAGTTCTTGCCGTAGAGCGGCTTGAGGGCGGCGAAGAGGCGGTGCTGGTCACTGGCCGCCTGGTAGATGTCGAGCTTCGACCAGTCGGCGGGCTGCGGCCGCGACGGGGTGAAGAAACGGTACTCCATCGACACCTGGTTGCCGTCGACGATGCGGGTCGGCTCGCTGCGGCCGGGGTTGGTGTTGACGTTGTAGCCGGAGGTGAAGAAGACGGTCGGCCGGTCCGTCGACTTGTGCAGCAGCGTGAAGCGCTGCTGGAAGGTGCCCTTGGCCGGGTGCCGGTGGTCGACCGGCTGATCGTAGGTCAGAACGAGGTAGCGGTAGCCCTCGTAGGGCTTCTCCTCGACCAGCTTCATGCCCGGAATCTTCAGGACGCGGTCCTTGATGTCCGGCTCGGTAGCCTTCTCGGCCGCCCCCGCCGTGGCACTGCCGGCACCGACGGTGCCCACGAGCACCGTCAGCGCCAGCAGCCATCTGAGAGCCTTGCGCATTCGCCCTCCCCTGGGTTCGCAAGTTCGCCGCGAACCTACCCGGGGGGCCGACCTGCGCACCAGACCCTTTTCTCCCGCCCTTCCCCCTGCTGCCGCCGCCCCCGGCGGCGCGGCGCGCTCAGCCGGTCCGCTTGGCGTACGTCACCATCACGACGCCGTTGCCGAACGAGCGGGTCCCCTTCAGGTCGTAGCGCTCCGGGGAGAACTCCGCCGAGAACAGCGCGATGCCCTTCCCCGCGACGAACGGGTTGATCTTCACCACGAGCTCGTCGATCTCGCCGCGCAGCTGGCCCGCGAGGTTCGCCCCGCCGCACAGCCAGATCCCCTTGCCCTCCTCCTG
The DNA here is from genome assembly GCF_036961605.1 of Streptomyces sp. KLMMK. Classification (NCBI taxonomy): domain Bacteria; kingdom Bacillati; phylum Actinomycetota; class Actinomycetes; order Kitasatosporales; family Streptomycetaceae; genus Streptomyces; species Streptomyces sp. KLMMK. The sequence continues at coordinate 7,963 of NZ_JBAMDC010000237.1, read as the reverse complement.
CTTGAGGTCGCGGACCAGCTCCACCGGGTCGCCGGAGAAGACGGTGACCGCCGGGTCGGGGCTGGTGGCGAGGGACTTCGAGACCACGTACTGCCGCAGGTGCGGGTACGGGCTGGTCATGCCGGTCGACAGGCCGGGCTCGTAGGTGTTGCGGCCCATCAGGACCGTGTCGAAGTCCCTGTTGTCCCGGCCGAGCCCGACGGCCTCGCGGCCGCGCGCGGAGACGGTGTCGGGGTAGCTCTCGATCAGCGCGGAGACGTACTCGTCGTCCAGGATCGACATCATGAACTCGAACTCGTCACCGGGGCCGGCGATGAAGCCGTCGATGGTGGTGGCGATGAAGTAGGTGAGCTTGCGCACGAGTCCCCCGCTCGGTGAGAAACGCCGGGTCCGGCGCTGTCCGGCGCCAACCTACCGGGCGGGGGTGCTCCCGGCCTACGCAGGCACCGCCTCGCCCGTGAACGTCCGCCACAGGTCCGCGTAGCGCCCCTCGCGGGCCAGCAGTTCGGCGTGCGTGCCGTCCTCGACGACGCGGCCGTGGTCGAGGACCACCACCCGGTCCGCACGGGCGGCCGTGGTCAGCCGGTGGGCGACCACGAGGGTCGTGCGGCGCCCGGCCAGCCGGTCCGTGGCCTGGTTGACCAGCGCCTCGGTGGCCAGGTCCAGGGCGGCCGTGGCCTCGTCCAGCAGCAGGACGTCCGGGTCGACCAGCTCCGCCCGGGCCAGGGCGATCAGCTGGCGCTGGCCGGCGGAGAGGTTGCGGCCCCGCTCGGTGACCGGGTGCAGATAGCCGCCGTCCAGCGTGGCGATCATGTCGTGGGCGCCGACCGCGCGGGCCGCGGCCTCCACCTCGGCGTCGGCGGCGTCCGGGCGCCCGTAGGCGATGGCGTCGCGCACCGTGCCCGGGAAGAGGTAGGGCTCCTGGGGGACGACGCCGAGCCGGTGCCGGTAGCCGGTGGGGTCCAGCTCGCGCAGGTCGTGACCGTCCACGCGGACCGCGCCGCCCGTCGGGTCGTAGAACCGCGCCACCAGCTTGACGAGGGTGGACTTGCCCGCGCCCGTCTCACCGACGAAGGCGACGGTCTGGCCGGCCGGGATCCTCAGGCTGATGCCGGACAGGGCGTTCTCGCCGTCGCCGTAGTGGAAGGCGACGTCGTCGAAGACGATCTCGCCGGACAGCTCCCGTACCGGGCGCGGCCGTTCGGCCACGGGCGTGGTGGTCGGCTCGCGCAGCAGGCCCTGCACCCGGCCGAGGGAGACGGTGGCCTGCTGGTAGCCGTCGAAGACCTGCGACAGCTGCTGGACGGGCGCGAAGAACAGGTCGATGTAGAGCAGGTAGGCCACCAGCGCGCCCGCCGTGAGCGTGCCGTCGCCCACCCGGCCCGCGCCGACGATCAGCACCGCGGCGGCGGCGACGGACGACAGCAGCTGGACGAAGGGGAAGTAGACCGAGATCAGCCACTGGCCGCGGACGCGCGCCTGCCGGTAGGACCAGCTGCGCTCCGCGAACCGCCGGGCGCCGGCCGCCTCGCGGCGGAACGCCTGCACGATGCGCAGGCCCGCGACGCTCTCCTGCAGGTCGGCGTTGACGAGGCCGACGCGCTCGCGCGCCAGCTCGTACGCCTTGACGCTCTGCCGGCGGAAGACGACGGTCCCGGCGATCAGCGGCGGCAGCGTGGCGAAGACGACGAGGGCCAGTTCGACGTCGATGACGAGGAGGGCGACGAGTATGCCGAAGAAGGTGAGGACGGAGACGACGGCGGTGACCAGGCCGGTCTGCAGGAACGTCGACAGGGCGTCCACGTCCGTCGTCATCCGCGTCATGATCTTGCCGGTGAGCTCGCGCTCGTAGTAGTCGAGCCCCAGCCGCTGGAGCTGGGCGAAGATCTTCACGCGCAGGGCGTAGAGGATGCGCTCACCCGTGCGGCCCGTCATGCGCGTCTCCGCGACCTGGGCGGCCCACTGGGCCGCCACCACGAGCAGGGCCAGCCCTGAGGCCGCCCAGACCGCTCCCAGGGCGAGCTGCTGGACGCCCTGGTCGATGCCGTGCCGGATCAGCACCGGCAGCAGCAGCCCGGCGGCGGCGTCGACCGTCACCAGCAGCAGGCTCAGCACCAGCGGCGTGCGGAAGCCGCGCAGCAGCTGCCGCAGCCCGTAGGCCTCCTCCTGGCGCGCGGCCCGCTCCTCGTCCACGTCGGGGGTGTCGTCCGCGGGCGGCAGTGCGGCCACCTTGGCGAGCAGTTCGGGCGTGGCGGGCATGCCCGTGACGCCGTCGGAGCTGCCTTCGGGCTCGTCCTTGCGCACCCACAGGGAGGGGGTGACGCCGTCGGCCAGGACCCGCCGGGGCTTGACCGGGGTCGCGTCGACCTCGGGGCGGGAAAGAGCGTCCACGCGCGCGTGGCCGTCCGCACGGTCGAGGACATCGGTCCGGTCGAGGACGCCCGCGGCGGACGCCTCGCCGCCGAAGACTCCGGCGAGGGCGACCGGAGCGGCGCGCCCCGCCGGGTCCCTCGTCACCCCGGCCAGCTCACCCGGGTCCGTCAGCAGGAGGCGGTACCGCTCGCAGCGCTCCTCCAGCTCCTCCGCCGTGCCGACGTCCACGAGCCGGCCGCCGTCCAGGACCGCGATCCGGTCGGCGAGCGCCAGTGTGGAGGCGCGGTGGGCGATGAGCAGGGTCGTACGGCCCGCCATGACGCTCCGCAGCGCCTCGTGGATCTCGTGCTCCACGCGCGCGTCGACCGCGGACGTCGCGTCGTCCAGGAGCAGCAGGCGGGGGTCGGTGAGGATCGCGCGGGCCAGGGCGATGCGCTGGCGCTGGCCGCCGGAGAGGGTCAGGCCCTGTTCGCCGACGGCGGTGTCGTAGCCGTCGGGCAGTTCGCCGATGAAGCCGTCGGCCTGTGCGGCGCGCGCGGCGGCGCGGATCTGCTCGTCGGTGGCGTCCGGGTGCCCGTAGGCGATGTTGTCGCGGATGCTGTCGGAGAACAGGAAGCTGTCCTCGGGGACGAGCCCGATGGCGGCGCGCAGGGAGGGCAGCGTGAGGTCGCGGACATCGTGGCCGCCGACGCGCACGGCGCCGCCGGTGACGTCGTAGAAGCGCGGCAGCAGCAGCGAGACGGTGGACTTGCCGCTGCCGGAGGCGCCGACGACGGCCACGGTCTCGCCGGGCTCCAGGCGCAGGGAGAAGCCGTCGAGGACGGGCCGCGCCGGGTCGTAGCCGAAGGTGACGTCGTCGAACTCGACGGTGGCGGGGGCGTCCGGGGGCAGCTCGGCGGCGCCGGGGCGCTCCTGGACGACCGGCTCGGTGTCGACGAGTTCGAGGACGCGCTCGACGCCCGCGCGGGCCTGCTGGCCGACGGTGAGGACCATGGTGAGCATCCGCACGGGGCCGACGAGCTGCGCCAGGTAGGTGGAGAAGGCGACGAAGGTGCCGAGGGTGATCTGGCCGCGGGTGGCCATCCAGCCGCCGAGGGCGAGCATGGCCACCTGGCCGAGCGCGGGGACGGCCTGCAGGGCCGGGGTGTAGCGGGAGTTGAGGCGCACGGTGCGCAGGCGGCCGGCGAAGAGCCGGCGGCTCACCTCGCGGAGCTTGCCGCTCTCCTGCGCCTCCTGGCCGAAGCCCTTGACGACGCGGACGCCGGTCACCGCGCCGTCCACGACGCCGGCGACGGCCGCGGCCTGCCCCTGGGCGTACCAGGTGGCGGGGAAGAGCCGGGTGCGGCTGTGCTTGGCGAGGATCCACAGGGCGGGGGCGACGGCGAGGGCGACGACGGTCAGCAGCGGGGAGAGGACCACCATCACGACGAGCGAGATGGCGAACAGCATGAGGTTGCCGATCATCATCGGCAGCATGAACAGGAGGCTCTGGATCAGCTGGAGGTCGCTGGTCGCGCGGCCGACGACCTGGCCGGTGGACAGCTCGTCCTGGCGCCGGCCGTCGAGCCGTGCGATCGCCTCGTGCATCTCGGTCCGCAGATCGTGCTGGACGTCGAGGGCGAGGCGTCCGCCGTAGTAGCGGCGGACGTACGTCAGGCCGTAGACGACTACGGCGGCGGCTATGAGGAGCGTGGCCCAGGGGGCCAGCGGGCGCTGGTGCGAGCCGATCACGTCATCGATGATCAGCTTGGGTATGAGGGGCACGAGCGCCATGACGGCCATGCCGCCGAGCGAGGAGCCGAGGGCGAGGAGCACCGTGCCGCGGTAGCGCCAGCAGTAGCCGGCGAGCCGCCTGGCCCATCCTTGACCTGTCGTTTCCCTCGCCGCTGCCACCCGAGCCTCCCGCGCTGCCGCTCTCGTCCTGCTGACGGAGGGCCCAACGCCCTGGGCTGCGGATTTCATCCCGGCGCAACAAAGTACGGGTGCGAGGGCGGGCGGTGCGCTCCCCCTACGGCCGCGGCAGGCGCACCGTGAGCGAGTAGAGCCGGGTGACCTGCGCAGGGTTCTGGTTGTCGTCGCTCACCAGCAGCAGACGGAGGAATCCTCCGTTCCGTCCGGTGGCCGGACGGGTGACGGCGAGGCCCTCGATGTTGTCCAGCAGCGGGTTCGGCTGCGGCTGCCGGGCGGTCGCGCCCAGCGACGGGCACGCGCCGATGTCGGCGAGGAGCGTCTTGTGCACGGGCCGCACGGCCGGGCCGCCGGGCAGGTTCGTGACGGCGGAGACGTCGCTCGCGCGGCGCGGGTCGGCGAGGTAGAGCCGCACGGTGTTGCCGACGCCCGCCGTGAAGCCGCGCTCCAGGACCAGGAGGCGGCCGTCACCGGCCGCGGTGATCTCCGCGACGCCGAGGCCCTGGTCGGCCGGGTAGGCGTACTGGGGGCCGACGGCGAAGTCCTGCCGGTCGTGCCGCTGCCAGCTCTGCAGGCGCACGAGCGGTCTGCCGGCGGCGTCCGTCCCGTCCCCGGCGAGCGCCTGCTCCATGGAGGCGATCAGGGTGCGCCCGCCGGGCTGGAGGGTCAGCCCCTCGAAGGTCTGGTTGGCCGCGGCGCGCCCGGCCGGGGCGACCTGCAGCGCCTGCGGGACGGGCAGCCGGCCCAGGAGCCGGCCGTCCCTGTCGTAGCGGCGCACGGACGGCTCGGTCTCGGAGGTGACCAGCCGGGTGCCGTCGCGGTCGACGACCAGGCCTTCGGAGTCGACCGGGCCGCCCTTCTCGTCGGCGAGGTTCACGGCCCGCACCGGCTTCGCGGACGGCGCCCCGCCGCTCCGCTGCTCCACGTCCAGCGAGAACAGCTGGGAGCGGTCGGAGACCGCGGCGACGGTCCCGTCCTCGTCGGTCGCGAGGGCCGAGAAGTTGCCGACGAACGAGCCCTGGAACGTCGTCTTGTCCAGCCCGTCGGAGAAGCCGTCCATCCGCACGGAGGGCGAGCACGCGCGCGTGGAGGCGTGTGCCTGCGCCGGACCGGCCCCGGTCGTCGTCAGGCAGGTGGCCGCGGCCAGTGCGGCGGTGGCGGCGGCGAGCACGGATCGGGTACGCACGGGGCGGGCCTCCTGGGTGGGCTGCGGGCGACGCCGTCCACCGTAGATCGCCGCGCGTGACACGGAAGTTGATTCGAGTAAATACCGGGGGAAACAACGTTCAGGGACACAACGCCCTGAAAAAAGTACGGTGCCCGGCCACCGGTCCTCACAGCCCCGGCACGAACTGCAGCAGCAGGTCGATGAGTTTGATGCCGACGAAGGGCGCGACCAGCCCGCCCGCCCCGTACAGGCCGAGGTTGCGGCGCAGCAGGGCGTGCGCGCTGGAGGGGGCGTAGCGCACGCCGCGCAGGGCGAGGGGAATCAGGGCGACGATGACCAGGGCGTTGAAGACGATCGCCGAGGCGATGGCGGAGGACGGGCTGTGCAGGCCCATGACGTTGAGCTTCTCCAGGCCCTCGTAGCCGGCGACGCCGCCGAACATGGCCGGGACGATCGCGAAGTACTTGGCGACGTCGTTGCAGATGGAGAACGTGGTGAGCGCGCCGCGCGTGATGAGCAGCTGCTTGCCGGTCTCCACGATCTCGATGAGCTTGGTGGGGTTGGAGTCCAGGTCCACCATGTTCCCGGCCTCCTTGGCGGCCGAGGTGCCGGTGTTCATGGCCACGCCCACGTCCGCCTGGGCCAGCGCGGGCGCGTCGTTCGTCCCGTCCCCCGTCATCGCCACCAGCTTGCCGCCGGCCTGTTCCTCGCGGATGCGGGCGAGCTTGTGCTCGGGCGTCGCCTCGGCGATGTAGTCGTCCACGCCGGCCTCGGCGGCGATGGCCTTGGCGGTGAGCGGGTTGTCGCCGGTGACCATGACGGTCCTGATGCCCATGGCGCGCAGCTCGGCGAAGCGCTCGGCGATGCCGGGCTTGACGACGTCCTTGAGGTGGACGGCGCCCAGGACCCGGCAGCCGTCGCGGTCCTCCAGGGCGACGAGCAGCGGGGTGCCGCCGCCGGCCGCGATGGAGTCCGCGATCCAGCCGGCCTCGGCGGGGACCTCGCCGCCGCGCCGGGTCACCCACTGCACCACCGCGCTGCCGGCGCCCTTGCGGATGCGGCAGAACTCGCCGTCGTAGGCGAAGTCCGCCCCGCTCATCCTCGTCTGCGCGGAGAACGGCACGAAGCGGCCGTGCCCGAACTCCTCGCTTGCGTGGTGGATCCCGTACTGCTGCGCCAGGGCGACGATCGAGCGGCCCTCGGGCGTCTCGTCGGCCAGGGAGGCGAGCTGGGCGGCGTCGGCCAGCAGCTCGTGCGGGACGCCCTTGACGGGCACGAAGGAGGCCGCCTGGCGGTTGCCGAGGGTGATGGTCCCGGTCTTGTCCAGGAGGAGCGTGTTGACGTCCCCCGCGGCCTCCACGGCCCGCCCGGACAGCGCGAGGACGTTGCGCTGGACGAGGCGGTCCATGCCGGCGATGCCGATTGCGGACAGCAGGGCGCCGATGGTCGTCGGGATGAGGGTGACCAGGAGGGCGACGAGGACGGTGATGGTCTGCGGGGCGCCCGCCCAGCCGGCCATGGGCTGCAGGGACACCACGGCCAGGATGAAGATCACGGTCAGGCAGGCGAGCAGGATGTTCAGGGCCAGCTCGTTGGGGGTCTTCTGCCGGCTGGTGCCCTCGACCAGGGCGATCATGCGGTCCAGGAAGGTGTGCCCGGGGCGCGAGGTGATGCGGACCACGACCCGGTCGGAGAGGACCTTCGTACCGCCGGTGACGCCCGAGCGGTCGCCGCCCGCCTCCCGGATCACCGGCGCGGACTCGCCGGTGATGGCCGACTCGTCGACCGAGGCGACGCCGTCGACGACCTCGCCGTCGCCGGGGACGGTCCCGCCCGCCTCCACGACCACGAAGTCCTGCGGGCGCAGGTCGGCGGCGACCACGCGGTCCTCCGCCCAGTCGCGCCGGTCCATGCCCACCCGCCAGGTGCGCAGCCGCCGGGCGACGGTGGTGTCGCGGGTGCGGCGCAGCGTCTCGGCCTGGGCCTTGCCGCGGCCCTCGGCGACGGCCTCGGCCAGGTTGGCGAAGAGCACGGTCAGCCACAGCCAGACGCTGATGAGCCAGGTGAAGGGGGACGGGTCGAGGATCGCGGAGAGGGTGGTGAGGACGGAGCCGGCCTCCACCACGAAGAGCACCGGGTGCTTGACCATGACCCGGGGGTGCAGCTTGCGGAAGGCGTCCGGGAGGGAGACGGCGAGCTGGCGGAGGTCGACGGCGCCCCCGCCCACCCGCCGGTGCCGTTGCCGTCTCCGGCCCGGGGGCGGGGCGGGGCTCGGCGGGCGGACGTCCTGTTCGGGGAGGAGGTGCAGGGTCAACGGGGTGGCCTTCGACGGGGACGGAGGTGGGCGATCACCCCAGCCAACCGTCCGGGTACGGCCCGTCACCGGATCCTTACGCGCCCTTGTCGGACCGCAGGTCCGGACTTACGCACCTTTGACGCGGCGCACCGGCCCCGGGGGCCGAGGCCCCCTCTCCCCCGGAGAGCGCCGAGCGCCGGGCGGGGGGGGGGGGGGGG
>NZ_JBAMDC010000236.1:0-10640 GCF_036961605.1 Streptomyces sp. KLMMK | reverse complement strand
CGGAGCCCAGACCCGGCGCTGGATCGAGATCAACGGCACCCGGCACCAGATCTCCCGGCCTACCCTCGTGCTGGGCCGCAGCACCGAGGCGGACGTACGGATCGACGACCCCGGCGTCTCCCGCCGGCACTGCGAAATCCGGGTCGGCACCCCCGCGACCATTCAGGACCTGGGGTCGACCAACGGCATCGTGGTGGACGGACAGCACACCACTCGCGCTACGCTCCGCGACGGCTCACGGATCGTCGTGGGCAGCACCACCATCGTTTATCGGCAAGCCGAAGGGTGAAGCGGGGGCAATGTCAGAGCTGACCCTCACGGTCATGCGGTTGGGTTTCCTCGCCGTACTGTGGCTGTTCGTGATCGTGGCCGTTCAGGTCATCCGCAGTGACCTCTTCGGCACCCGGGTCACCCAGCGTGGCTCCCGCCGGGGCGGTCCCGAGCGGCAGCCGCAGCGTGCGCAGGCCCAGACCGCGCCCCCGCAGCAGCGACAGCAGCAGACGGGCGGGCGCCGGGCCGACCGGCGCGCGGACCGGGGCCGCCGCGGCGCCCCCACCAAGCTCGTGGTCTCCGAGGGCTCCCTCACGGGCACCACGGTCGCCCTCCAGGGCCAGACCATCTCGCTGGGACGCGCCCACGACTCCACGATCGTGCTGGACGACGACTACGCCTCCAGCCGGCATGCCAGGATCTACCCCGACCGCGACGGCCAGTGGATCGTCGAGGACCTGGGTTCGACCAACGGCACGTATCTCGACCGCACGCGGCTGACCACCCCGACCCCGATCCCGCTCGGCGCGCCGATCCGCATCGGCAAGACCGTCATCGAGCTGCGGAAGTAGTAGGACCATGACGACCGGAGGGTGGGCAGCGTGGCTGGGAAGGGGCTGTACCCGGAGCCGACGGGCGAGGTGCGCATGAGTCTGTCACTGCGCTTCGCCGCCGGATCGCACAAGGGCATGATCCGGGAGGGCAACGAGGACTCCGGTTACGCCGGCCCGCGCCTGCTCGCCATCGCCGACGGCATGGGCGGCCAGGCCGCGGGCGAGGTCGCCAGCTCCGAGGTGATCTCCACCCTCGTCCAGCTCGACGACGACGTCCCCGGCTCGGACATCCTGACCTCCCTCGGCACCGCCGTGCAGCGCGCCAACGACCAGCTGCGCGTGATGGTCGAGGAGGACCCCCAGCTGGAGGGCATGGGCACGACCCTGACCGCCCTGCTGTGGACCGGCCAGCGGCTCGGCCTCGTGCACGTCGGCGACTCCCGCGCGTACCTGCTGCGCGACGGCGTCCTCACCCAGATCACCCAGGACCACACCTGGGTGCAGCGGCTGGTGGACGAGGGCCGGATCACCGAGGAGGAGGCCACCACCCACCCGCAGCGCTCCCTGCTGATGCGCGCGCTGGGCAGTGGCGACCACGTCGAGCCCGACCTCTCGATCCGCGAGGTCCGCGCGGGCGACCGCTATCTGATCTGCTCCGACGGCCTGTCCGGCGTCGTCAGCCACCAGACGATGGAGGAGACCCTCGCCAGCTACCAGGGCCCCCACGAGACGGTCCAGGAGCTGATCCAGCTCGCCCTGCGCGGCGGCGGTCCCGACAACATCACCTGCATCGTCGCCGACGTCCTCGACGTCGACGGCGGCGACACCCTCGCCCAGCAGTTCAACGACACCCCGGTGATCGTCGGCGCGGTCGCCGAGAACCAGCTGCAGCTGGGCGTCGACGGCGCCATGCAGACCCCGGCCGGGCGGGCCGCCGAGCACGCCCGCGCCAACCGGCCCACGCCGGTGCAGCAGCCCGGCGGCGCCTTCGGCCCGCCCGGCAGCGGCGACGGCGGCATGGGCGGCACGCCGGACGGCTCGTTCGGCGCCTTCATGGACGAGGACTTCGTCAAGGCGCCCGGGCGCGGCCGGTGGCTCAAGCGGTCGCTGATCCTCGCCGTCGTCCTCGGCGTCGTCGCGGGCGGCCTCTACGGCGGCTACAGCTGGACCCAGACGCAGTACTACGTGGGCGCCAAGGACAACAACCACGTGGCGGTCTACCAGGGCATCAACCAGGACCTGGCGTGGGTCAGCCTGAGCAAGCTCTACCGGGACCACCCCGAGATCGAACTCAAGTACCTGCCCGTCGACCAGCGCAGCCGCGTCGAGGACACCATCGCCCTCGACAGCCGCGAGAAGGCGGAGCAGAAGGCCAAGGACCTCGCCCTGCTCGCCGGCGCCTGCAAGAAGGAAGACGAGCGGCGCAAGGCCGAGCAGCAGCAGCGCGAGAAGGAGAAGCAGAGCGGCGACCGGGCCGGCGGTGCCGTGGGCGACCTCCCCAAGGACCCCAAGGACCCGAAGACCGACGCCAAGCCGGGAGCCACCGGCCTCTCCGCCCAGGCAAGTCCGGTGCCCAGCCCGGTCCCCACCCTCACCGAGGAAGAGCAGAAGTTGGTCCCGCAGTGCAGCGCTCAGCAGTGAAGCCGTAGGGGGCCATCAACTCATGTCAGCCATGCCATCCATGCCATCCAGCGCCGGCAACACGACCGCGACGACCACCATCAGCACCGTGGGCCCGCCCAGCCGGCGCAACACCGAGCTCGCCCTGCTCGCGTTCGCCGTCATCCTGCCGTGCTTCGCCTACGCCAACGTCGGCCTCGCGATGAACGGCGAGATGCCCTCCGGCATGCTCGGCTACGGGCTGGGCCTCGGCCTGCTCGGCGGCGTCGGCCACCTCGTGGTGCGCAAGTTCGCCAGGTACGCCGACCCGCTGCTGCTGCCGCTGGCCACCCTGCTCAACGGGCTCGGCCTCGTCATGATCTGGCGGCTCGACCAGTCGGAGCGGCTGGCGCGCCTGGCCAAGGCGCAGGGCTTCACGTTCCAGGCGTCGGCGCCCAACCAGCTGATGTTCTCGGCGTTGGGCATCGCGCTCTTCGTCGGTGTGATCATCTTCCTGAAGGACCACCGCATCCTGCAGCGCTACACCTACATCTCGATGGTGGTCGCGCTGGTCCTGCTCATCTCCCCGATCTTCTTCCCCGGCAAGTTCGGCGCGAAGATCTGGATCGTCATCCCCGGCCTCGGCTCGATCCAGCCCGGTGAGTTCGCGAAGATCATTCTGGCGATCTTCTTCGCCGGCTACCTGATGGTGAAGCGCGACGCCCTGGCGCTCGCCAGCCGCCGCTTCATGGGGCTGTACCTGCCGCGCGGCCGCGACCTCGGCCCGATCCTCGCCGTCTGGGCGCTCAGCCTCGTCGTCCTCATCTTCGAGACCGACCTGGGCTCCTCGCTGCTGTTCTTCGGCATGTTCGTCGTCATGCTGTACGTCGCCACCGAGCGCACCAGCTGGATCGTCTTCGGCCTGCTGATGTCGGCGGGCGGCGCGGCCGTCGTCGGCTCCGTCGAGCCGCACGTCAAGGTCCGTGTGATGGCCTGGCTGCACCCCTTCGCGGTCTACGACAACCCGCGCCCCTCCTGGGCCACCACCGAGCAGATCGCCCAGGCCATGTTCGCCTTCGGCTCCGGCGGCGTCTTCGGCACCGGCTGGGGCCAGGGCGCCTCCGACCTGATCCAGTTCGCCGCCAACTCCGACTTCATCTTCGCCTCCTTCGGCGAGGAGCTCGGTCTGGCCGGCGCCATGGGCCTGCTGCTGGTCTACGGCCTGATCGTCGAGCGCGGCATGCGCACGGCCCTCGCCGCCCGCGACCCCTTCGGCAAGCTGCTCGCCACCGGCCTCGCGGCCGCCTTCGGCATCCAGGTCTTCGTCGTGGCCGGCGGCGTCATGGGCCTCATCCCGCTGACCGGTATGACCATGCCGTTCCTCGCCCAGGGCGGTTCGTCCGTGATCGCCAACTGGGCGCTGATCGCCATCCTCATGAAGATCAGTGACACGGCGCGGCGCCCGGCCCCGGCCCCCGCCCCGTCCACAGACGCCGAGATGACCCAGGTGGTCCGCCCGTGAACAAGCCCGTACGCAGGATCGCGATCTTCTGCGGCCTCCTCGTTCTGGCCCTGCTGCTGCGGGACAACTGGCTGCAGTTCGTCCAGGCGGACGAGCTCAAGACGCACAAGAACAACCGCCGCGTCGACATCGCCCGCTACAGCCAGCCCCGCGGCAACATCATCGTGGACGGCCAGGCCATCACCGGCTCCGTGGAGACCGGCGGCGTGGACTTCAAGTACAAGCGGACGTACAACGACGGCCCCATGTGGGCGCCCGTCACCGGCCGCTCCTCGCAGGTCTACGGCGCCACCCAGCTGGAGAAGCTCTACGACAGCGTCCTCATCGGCGACGACGACCGCCTGTTCTTCAACCGCACCGTCGACATGATCACGGGCAAGGGGAAGAAGGGCGGTGACGTGATCACCACCCTGAACAGCAAGGCCCAGAAGGCCGCCTTCGAGGGCCTGGGCGACAAGAAGGGCGCCGTCGCGGCCATCGACCCGCGTACCGGCAAGATCCTCGCCCTGGCGTCCACGCCGTCCTACGACCCGTCGAAGATCGCGGGTGCCAACGACGGCAAGGAATGGTCGTCGCTGGACGGCGACAAGAACAAGCCCATGCTCAACCGGGCGCTGCGCGAGACCTACCCGCCGGGTTCGACCTTCAAGGTCGTGACGGCCGCCGCGGCCCTGGAGAACGGGCTGTACAAGGACGTCGACTCCAAGACGAACTCGCCGCTGCCCTGGACGCTGCCGGACACGGTCACGCCGCTGAAGAACGAGGGCGACATCCCCTGCAAGGACGCCTCGCTGCGGGTGGCCATGCAGTGGTCCTGCAACACCGTCTTCGGCAAGGTCAGCGCCGACCTCGGCAACAAGAAGATGATGGAGCAGGCGCAGAAGTTCGGCTACAACAACGACAAGCTCGACACGCCCGTCCGCGCCGCCCAGAGCATCTACCCCAAGGACAACCGTCCGCAGAACGCCATGGACGGCATCGGTCAGGCCTCCAACCGCGCCACGCCGCTGCAGATGGCCATGGTGGCCGCTGCGGTCGCCAATGACGGCAAGCTCATGGAGCCGTACATGGTCGACAAGGTGCGCGCCCCCAACCTCAATGTGATCGAGACGCACCAGCCGAAGCAGATGTCCCAGCCGATGTCGCGGGACACGGCGCGACAGCTGCAGTCGGCCATGGAGACGGTGGTCAACGAGGGCACCGGCAAGAACGGCCGGATCTCCGGCGTCACGGTCGGCGGCAAGACCGGAACCGCTCAGCACGGCGTGGCCAACAGCGAGAACCCGTACGCCTGGTTCATCTCCTACGCCAAGGCCGCCAACGGCTCTCCCGTCGCGGTCGCCGTCGTGATCGAGGGTTCGGACACGATGCGTGACGACATCGCCGGTGGCGCGCTCGCCGCGCCGATCGCGAAGAAGGTCATGGAGGCGGTGCTCAGCACCTCGAAGTGAGGCCGCTCACCTCCGCGTCCGGCGACGCGGGTGACGGTACCGGTCGTGTATCAGGTGGCCGTCGCGGCCGGAAGGGGCGCGACGTGCCGGGTACGGTATGCCGGACAGCACACCGCCGGACGTAGTGAAGGTGCGGTCAGGAAAACGGAAGGGCTGGAGCTATGGAAGAGCCGCGTCGCCTCGGCGGCCGGTACGAGCTGGGCTCGGTGCTCGGCCGCGGTGGCATGGCCGAGGTCTACCTCGCCCACGACACCCGGCTCGGCCGCACCGTCGCCGTGAAGACGCTGCGGGTGGACCTCGCCCGCGACCCGTCCTTCCAGGCCCGGTTCCGCCGTGAGGCCCAGTCGGCCGCCTCGCTCAACCACCCGTCGATCGTCGCCGTCTACGACACCGGCGAGGACTACGTCGACGGCGTCTCGATCCCGTACATCGTCATGGAGTACGTGGACGGGTCGACGCTGCGCGAGCTGCTGCACTCCGGGCGGAAGCTGCTGCCCGAGCGGTCGCTGGAGATGACCATCGGCGTCCTGCAGGCGCTGGAGTACTCCCACCGGGCCGGCATCGTCCACCGCGACATCAAGCCGGCCAACGTCATGCTGACCCGCACCGGCCAGGTCAAGGTCATGGACTTCGGCATCGCCCGCGCGATGGGCGACTCCGGCATGACCATGACGCAGACCGCGGCCGTGATCGGCACCGCCCAGTACCTCTCCCCGGAGCAGGCCAAGGGCGAGCAGGTCGACGCGCGCTCGGACCTCTACTCGACCGGCTGCCTGCTCTACGAGCTGCTGGCGGTGCGGCCCCCGTTCATCGGCGACTCCCCCGTGGCCGTCGCCTACCAGCACGTCCGGGAAGAGCCGAACCCGCCGAGCGTCCACGATCCCGAGATCACGCCCGAGATGGACGCCATCGTCCTCAAGGCGCTGGCCAAGGACCCGGACTACCGCTACCAGTCGGCCGACGAGATGCGCGCCGACATCGAGGCGGCCCTGGAGGGCCAGCCCGTCGCCGCCACGGCCGCCATGGGCGCCGTCGGCTACGGCGCGGACGCCCCGACGACCATGCTCCGCCCCCAGGCCCCGCAGCAGGGCCCGGGCCAGACCTCCATGCTGCCGCCCGTCCGCGATGACGACGGCGGGTACGGCGGCTACGACGACGGCAGCGGCCGGCGGCACGGCGGAGGCGGCGGCAAGAAGAGCAACCTGTCGACGATCCTGCTGATCGCCGCGGGCGTGCTGGTGCTGGTCGGTGCGATCTTCATCGGCAAGTCGCTCTTCAGCGGCAGCGGCAACGCCTCCAAGGTCTCGGTGCCCAACCTCGTCGGGCAGTCGCTGAAGGACGCCCAGCAGCAGGGCGTCAACGGCGACTTCAAGGTCGTCGAGAACGGCACGGAGACCTGCGAGCAGCCCAAGGGCAAGATCTGCAGCCAGGACCCGACGGGCGGCGGCAAGATCGACCGCGGTGGCGAGGTCAAGGTCAAGACGTCCGAGGGCGCGGCCAAGGTCGAGGTCCCCGACGTCACCGAGAAGCAGCTGGAGAACGCCCGGCAGATCCTGGAGTCCAAGGGCTTCCAGGTCAGCACCAAGACCAAGGTGACCGACGGCGTCACCGCGGGCACGGTCCTCTCGCAGAACCCCAAGGGCGACACCAAGGCCGAGAAGGGCTCCGAGGTCACCCTGACCGTCGCGGAGTCCAAGCCGACCAAGACGGTGCCGTCCGTGGTGGGCCAGAACGTCGAGGCCGCGAAGAAGCAGCTGCAGGACAACGGCTTCAAGGTCACGGTGAACGAGGAGGACGCCCCCGGGCAGGCCCCGGGCACGGTCACCAAGCAGAGCCCCGACGGCAACACCCAGGCCGCCCAGGGCTCCACGGTCACCCTGACCGTGGCCAAGGGCTCGCAGAACGTCGCCGTCCCGGGCGTGCTGACGCACAAGCTCAAGGACGCCAAGAAGGAGATCGAGGGCGCGGGCCTGAAGGTCGGCAACATCATGGGCCCGCAGGACGACAACGCCGTCGTGCAGACCACGAACCCGATGCCGGGCACCCAGGTCGCCAAGAACACCCCGGTCGACGTGACGACCACGGCGGGCCTCCCGGGCGGTGACACGGGCACCCCCGGCACCCCCGGCGGTGACCAGGGCACCAACGGCGACACCGGCTTCATCGGCGGCGGCTTCATCGGCGGCCGCCGGCACTGACGCCGTACCGGAACGGCGAACGCCGGGTGAGCTGGATCTCCAGCTCACCCGGCGTTCGGCTGCTCCCGGACTACCGCAGTTCCCTGGGCTTGGTGCGCTCCGCGTCGACCTTCTCTGTGCGCTCCAGCTCCGCCCAGACGATGTAGCGGTAGTCGGAGGTGTAGACCGGCGTGCAGGTCGTCAGGGTCAGATAGCGGCCCGGCCTGGTCGCGCCGGACTCCTTCGGGACCGGGTCGAGGACCTGGACGTTGTACTTCGAGGTCTCCTTCAGCTCCGCGTAGACCTTGTAGACGTACCAGACGTCGCGCGTCTCGAAGACGACCCGGTCGCCGGTCCTCACCTTGTCGATGTTGTGGAACTTCGCGCCGTGCCCGTCCCGGTGGGCGGCCAGGGTGAAGTTGCCCTTCTCGTCCCAGGGCATGGCGGCCTTGACCGGGGAGCGGTAGAAGCCGGCGACGCCCTCGTTGAGGACGTCGGTGGCGGTGCCGCTCTTGACCAGGACCTCGCCGTTCTTCATGGCCGGCACGTGCAGGAAGCCGATGCCGTCCTTGGTGTCGAGGGCGCCCGGGCCCTTCTTCGCCCAGGTGTTGCGCACCGCGTGGCCCTGGCGCTTGGCCTCGCGGTCGGCGAGGACGTTCGTCCACCACAGGGAGTAGACGACGAACAGGGCCATGACCACGCCCGCCGTGATCAGCAGTTCGCCGATGACGCTCACGGCAACGGCGAGGCGCCCCCGTCCCCGGTCTGTCCGTGCCACAGACGTTCGTCCCCCGCTTCGCAGTTCTTCGCGCGTTTCCCGCGTGTCTCAGTTGACGAGCGCATCCGGCTTTCCCTTGCTCCGGGGCCGCTCGTCGACCATCTTGCCCCACACGATCAGGCGGTAGGTACTGGTGAACTCGGGGGTGCAGGTGGTGAGGGTGATGTAGCGGCCGGGGCCGCGGAAGCCGGAGCCGGCCGGGACAGGGGCGATGACCCCGACGTTCGCCGGTGGCGTCTGCTCCAGACGGGTCGTCATCTCATAGGTGTAGAAGGCGCTGCGCGTCTCCACCACGATCTTGTCGCCCGGCTTCAGGCGGTTGACGTAGCGGAACGGTTCGCCATGGGTGTTGCGGTGCCCCGCGAGGGCGAAGTTGCCCTTCTCGTCCCACGGCATCGCGGTCTTGAGGGGGCCCTCGCCGTAGTGCCCGACCATGCCGCGGTCGAGGATCTTCTGTTTGCCGACGCCTTCGGCGATCGGGGCCTTCACGTCCAGCGCGGGGATGTAGATGATCGCGAAGCCCTCGCCGGGCGAGAACGCCCCGGCGTCCCGGTCGGCGCCCTGCTCCTCCTCGTCCCAGCGGCTCTGCAGGTGGTGGGCGGCGCCGCCGGCCTGCTGCAGGGCGCGGACATTCGTCCACCACAGCTGGTAGGCCACGAACAGCAGCATCACCAGGCCGGCCGTGATGAACAGCTCGCCCGTGAAACGGCACAGCAGCACGCGCAGGCTGCCCCTGCGCGCCCGCCGGGCCGCATGCCGCCGCGCGGCACGCCCCCCGGTCCGTACGGGCCGGGGCACCGTCCGGGACGACGGCACCTCCACCCGGCGCAGCTCCATGGTCGCCCGGTCCTCGGGCGGCAGGGGCTGCGATACGACCCGCGGGGGTGTGGTCACGCCCCGGCCTTGCCCACCACCGGGGCCAGGCCCGCCGATCGCTCCACCGCCGTGGTGTCACCGCAGGCGACCAGCCAGTTGGCGAGCATCCGGTGGCCCCACTCGGTGAGCACGGACTCGGGGTGGAACTGCACCCCCTCGACCGGCAGGTCGCGGTGGCGCAGGCCCATCGCGATGCCCGACTCGGTCCAGGCGGTGATCTCCAGCTCGTCCGGCCAGTGCTCGCGCTCGACGGCCAGGGAGTGGTAGCGGGTGGCGGTGAAGGGCGAGGGGAGGCCCTGGAAGACGCCCGCGCCCTCGTGCGTCACCAGCGACGTCTTGCCGTGCAGCAGCTCGGGCGCCCGCCCGACCACGCCGCCGTACGCGACGGCCATGGACTGCATCCCCAGGCAGACCCCGAAGACGGGGATGCCGTGCTGCGCGCAGTGCCGCACCATGTCGATGCACACGCCCGCCTGTTCCGGGGCTCCCGGCCCGGGGGACAGCAGGACGCCGTCGAAGCCGTCCTGGGCGTGGCCGAGCTCGACCTCGTCGTTGCGCCGCACCTCGCACTCGGCGCCTAGCTGGTAGAGGTACTGGACGAGGTTGAAGACGAAGCTGTCGTAGTTGTCCACGACGAGGATGCGCGCACTCACTGGTTGACCGCCATTCCGTTGTCGACCGTCACGTCGTTGAACGGCAGCAGTGGTTCCGCCCAAGGGAAGACGTACTGGAAGAGGGCGTAGACGACCGCCAGTACGAGAACCAGCGAGATCAGTGTCCGCACCCACGCGTTGCCCGGCAGATGCCGCCAGATCCAGCCGTACATGCCGTCCCCACTTGCCGATGACGTAGTCGAAATTGCAGCACCAGACTAAGGGGCGGGCGGGGCCCGAGGGGGTTAGCCGGACAAAGCCCCGGGTCGGCCCCGCGCCGCGGGCGAGGTCGCGTCGAGGTGGGCCCAGACGATCAGCCGGTGGCTGTGGCCCCACTCCGGTTCGCAGGTGGTGAGGGTCAGGTAGCGGCCGGGGCCGCGGAAGCCGGAGCCGGCGGGGACGGGGCCGATGACGCCGGTGTCGTCGGGCCGGGTGCGGTACGGGCGGCCGTCGACGCGGTACGTGAACCACGTCGTGCCGTCGCCCACCACCACGGCGTCGCCCGGGCGCAGCTCGTCGAGGTCCTTGAACGGGTCGCCGTAGGTGCGGCGGTGGCCGGCGACCGCGAAGTTGCCGCTCTCGCCGGGCCGCGCCGTCCGCTCGTAGTGGCCGAGGCCCTTCTTGAGGAGCCCGGTGCCCGTGCCCTCCAGGACGGGTTTGGCCCAGCCGGCGCCGAAGCGGGGGATGTACATGACGGCGAAGGCCTCGCCGGGGCGGGCGGGGGCGACCTGCTGCCGCGCGGGCGCGGCCTGCCCCGCGC
>NZ_JBAMDC010000235.1:0-10686 GCF_036961605.1 Streptomyces sp. KLMMK | reverse complement strand
TCACGTCTTCATCCCTGTCGGAGCCTGCTGGCTCAACCTCCAGGAGGGCTGGTGGCGCATCTTCCGAAAGACCGCTCTTGCAGGCCAGTCATTCGTCGGACCAGCCGAGATCGACCACGCTACCCGACTCGCAACCAACCAACTCAACACTCGCGCACGGCCATGGGTGTGGGGCAGGCCCCCGCCCCCAACCCGCCGACTACGACGCCGGTATGTGTACACCGAAAGAGGAATCGAGCACTAAGGGTGGGACCCAGGATCCGATCTCAGCCGACCACTCTCGTGCCAAAGATCAATTACGGGACAGCCCTTAGCCACAGGTGGAATCCCCCATGATCGGAGTAACACTGTTCCCTTTACAGCCCATCAAAATCCGGCGTACTGCTCGGCGAGTGCGGCGCGTCCTGCCGGGTGGCATGGTGGCCTGGGCGCGCGGATGGCGTTGCGTACGGGGGAGGCTCCGGTAGGCAATTTTACGGACGGCGGAAGGTTTGTGCGCCGGTCGTGGTGTGGTGCTTCAGGGTCTACTTGTGCGCCCTGGCAGGGAGATATCCTCTTGTTGAATATGGGAGCAGCTCCGTTGATGCGGACTCTGCCCTTCCAAGTTGGAGACGACAATCTCCGCCATTCGTAGCCCCTGGTGGTGGCGCTGCACGAGGGACTTGGCTCATATCTTCCGAACCCCCGCCCGTTCCCCGGGCTTGATCTCGTCGGCCGTGACACCATCGGGTCTCCTCTAGGGGTTGCTCATGAACCGGTCTTTGGCCTCTTTCTCATCGCTTAGCTCCGTACCCGCGGCGGATCTGGCGGCGTTGCGTCGGCTACCGGAGGAGGCGCTGCCGGAGCTGGCTGCCAACATCCGCCGGACCCTGGTCGAGACCGTCTGCTCGACGGGCGGGCACCTGGGCCCGAATCTGGGGGTGGTGGAGCTGACGATTGCCCTGCACAGGGTTTTCGATTCCCCCCGTGACGTGATCGTCTTCGATATCGGCCACCAAGGTTACGTACACAAGCTGCTGACCGGACGGGCGCAGTTGTTCAGCACGCTCCGGCAGGAGGACGGCCTCTCAGGCTATCTCTGTCGAGCAGAGTCCGCGCACGATCTCGTGGAAAATTCCCATGCCTCAACCGCGCTGTCGTATGCCGACGGTCTGGCCAAGGCTCGTGTCCTCGCAGGGGAGGAGGATCGCGTAGTAGTGGCGGTGATCGGCGACGGTGCGTTGACTGGTGGGATGGCGTGGGAGGCGCTGGACAACATCGCCGCCACACCGCAACGTTCTGTGATTATCGTCCTGAATGACAATGGCCGCTCCTACGCCCCCACCACCGGATCCCTCGCCGCTCACCTCACCCGGCTGCGTACCGGCACTTCAGCGGGCGACGGCGGTACGGGGAATCTGTTCACCGTTCTCGGCCTGGACTACATCGGCCCGGTCGACGGCCACGACATCCCCGCGCTCGAAACAGCCCTGCACGAGGCCCGTAGGCTACTGCGACCGGTGGTAGTGCATGTGGTGACCCGCAAGGGGAAGGGATATGCGCAGGCTGAGGCGGATGACGCCGACTGCTTTCATGCCGTCGGTGTTCTCGATCCGGCGACCGGGCGTCCCCTGCGGCGGGTGTCCAATAGTGCGACTGCGGAGGTGTCCGAGGCCCGGAGCTGGACCAGCGCCTTCGCCGACGAAATGGTGGCTTTGGCCCACGAGCGAGAAGACGTGGTTGCGGTGACCGCCTCCATGCTCCGCCCGGTCGGCCTACACTCAATGGCCCAGCAGTTCCCAGAACGGGTCTTTGACGTCGGCATCGCTGAGCAGCATGCCGTCACTTCCGCTGCTGGCCTGGCCATGGGCGGTTACCATCCTGTGGTCGCCGTCTATGCCACCTTCCTGAACCGGGCTTTCGACCAGGTCCTGATGGACGTGGCGCTGCATCACCTGCCCGTCACGTTTGTCCTGGACCGGGCTGGCATCACCGGTCCCGATGGCCCTTCCCACCACGGCATGTGGGACCTGAGTCTGCTGTCTGTTGTACCAGGTATGAGGGTGGCGGCCCCGCGCGATGCAACCCGACTCCGTGAACTCCTGCGCGAAGCTATCGCTATCTGCGACGGACCGACCGCGGTACGTTTTCCTAAGGCATCCGTCGGGGAAGATATCAGCGCGCTGGTGCGTATGGATGGTGTGGACGTTTTGCACCGCAGTACGGGTAGGTTCCTAGACGTCCTTCTCGTGGCTGTTGGCACGACTGCAGCTGTCGTTGTGGAGGCTGCATGCACCCTCAAGCAGGAGAAGGGTATCGGCTGCACTGTCGTCGACCCCCGCTGGGTCATTCCTCTCAACCCAGCTCTCCCACACCTGGCAGCGCAGCATCAACTGACTATCGTCGTGGAGGACAACACGAGCACTGGCGGCATTGGCAGCCTCCTCGCCCAGGCGTGTGCCGATGCCAGCGTGAGATCCCCCGTCACCTCTCTGGGACTACCCCGGGCTTTTATATCCCACGGCCTGCGCACTAGCCTGCTCGCCCATCACCGGCTCGATGCTCCGGGTATCACCAGCGCCGTCCTGAAGGCCTGCAACCGTCTACTGCGCTGCGACCTCACCCTGGACGACCCACTTCACAGGAGGGAGTAGCCGCAACGGCAACCGACCAGGGCCTACCAGCCCCTGTCGGCATCGGGGAGCCACGAGTCTCAGTACAGACCACGACTGCCACCATCATCGTTTCGCCCTTCTCTCTCCCCCCGCTGCCCCCATGCCTTGTCCGCCGTCACCCAGCGGCCCTGTCCGGCATTCTTCCGCGGAAGGCAATATCCGCGCCATCCAGTGAGGGTCTTCAGCTTGGCCTCAAAGGAGTGGCTTGGCACTTAGGGTTGGCGCGGGACGGGCTTCTGGGTTTGAGCCTTCGACCAGTCGGCTCCCGCCCGCTCCCGTCCCTCGATCCGTGGCCGAGTTGAAGAAGCTTAGTGAACCTATTCCACCAGGCCGGGAGGGTGATGATGTCGAAGCCAGCCTCTGCGGTGCATGTCATCACCCCAGGTGAGAAGCCTGGCGATTCGACAACTGCCGACGCTCTATTCTGCAGCTTCGGCCGGATGAACGAGGTCCACCTACTGGGGCAGTGGCCCCGCTGGGACGAGAGAGAAGACGGCTCACCGCCTCGATCGCAGCAGAGGATACAGGGTTTAAGTTGGCTCAAAACGACTGCCCCAGAAAGGATTTGTAACATGAGTGACAAGCCCGCACCGACTGCGCATACGAAGTACCAGGAGTCCGTTGCCAAATACTGGGATTACGAAAACAACAAAATCAACGTCAAACTGGGTGAGATTGACGGCTTGCATCATCACCACTACGGCATCGGCGAGACAGATGTTGCAGCACTTGAGAGGCCCGACGAGATGCGAGAGGAGAAGATTAAGGCGGAACTGCACCGTCTGGAGCAAGCACAAGCAGATCTCCTCGCCGACCACCTGGGCCCTGTCGTAGCAGATGACCGGCTCTTCGACGCCGGCTGTGGACACGGGGGCGGCTCCCTTGTGGCGTTCCAGCGCTTCGGATGCCACGTTGACGGTGTCACCCTATCCACAGTGCAAAAAGACTGTGCAACCCAGTACGCAGAACAACAGGGCGCGGCCCTAAAAGTCACCTTCCACGTGGCAGACATGCTGAACACAGGCCTGAAGTCACAGGCCTATGCCGCCTCCTGGAACAATGAAAGCGACATGTATGTAAACCTCGACGATCTCTTCGCTGAGCATGCTCGTCTGCTGCAGCGCGGCGGCCGGTATGTAGCAATCACTGGGCTAATCAACGACGTCTACGGCATGGCCAGCCGCTCAGTATCGCGCATCAACTGGCACTATGGATGCGACGTTCATAAACGCGCCGACTACTTCAAAGCCCTCGCTCGCAACCGGTTGGCCGTGGCTACGGTCATCGATCTGACTCAGGCGGCACTACCCTACTGGAGACTCCGCCAGCAGAGCCATCTCGCCACAGGCATCGAGGATGACTTCCTGTCTGCCTATCAAGACAGCAGCTTCCAGTACATGCTCATTGCGGCAGACCGCATCTAGCCCGGGACACACCTATCACGTCTCTACGACACCTTATTTCGAAACTGTTAGCCTACCACCGCGGGCAGGACGTTATTATGCAACCTCCTCCAGGAAACAATCCAGACTCTCGCGACCCCTCTACAACCATCAGAGTCCCGCTTATGAGCAGCCTTGAAGATCTGATTGATTGCCCACCTCCGGCACGAGAGCGGCCCGACCTTGCCGAGAGCATTAATGCCCGCTTGCTCGATTGGGCTAAGGAGATCGAGATCTATAAAAATGAGCTGCCTAGGCTCCACTCCTGCAATTTGGGCAGCCTGGTAGTACTGACACAACCCAACAGTGACGACGCAGACCGGCTGTTCGCTGCAGCGCAGTGTGCAGCGGCAGGATTCGCCTTGGACGATTATTACACTGACGACTTCACCGTGAATACACGACTCACAGCTATCAAGGTTTTTCTGTCACAATCATCTCTCGACCCAGCCTGCCTGCCTCCCCCTTATGCCGGCCACTACCAGACGGCACTTACCCAGGAGCCCATCCTCCGGGCATGGCGGTCTGCCATGGATCATCTTGCCAGCTATGCAACAGCCGCTCAGATGCACCGCTTCCGGCACGAGAACGCAAACCTCTGTGCGGCCGTCTGCGCCGAAGCTGCCTGGCGTCTACAGAGGCAGCCGCCGGCGACCTGGCTGTACCTGGCTAGTCGCCAGATAAACAGCTTTATGACATCCATGTCCCTCATCGATGTAATCGATGGATATGAGCTTCCCACTTCCGTCTATGCCCATCCAAAAGTACGGCAAACTATGGCTTGGGCAGCCAATGCCGCCACTCTTATCAACGACCTCTATTCAACCTCCAAAGAGTCGCGGGAACCTGGGACTACCTTTAATCTACCTACCCTGATTGCAGCAGAAAAAGGCTGGTCGAGAGAGGCATCTCTTCGCCATTGCATCAAGATTCATAATCAGATGGTCCGGGCATTTAAAAGCGACGCTGCCAAACTCGCCAGTATGGCAGATCCAGACTTGCACCGCTTCCTTAAGGGGCTGTGGTCGTGGATGCGTGGGAACAAGGCCTGGCATTCCATGACGCCACGCTATAGTGAGACCTAAGGCGCTTGAGCCAGAAATTGCATCCGCGTGATCAGAAACTCCGCCACTCCACTCAGTCTCCAGGCTCGAACTCCCGTCCTGCGCTGCGCATATACAGCGAAAATTAGAGATCCAGGACTTTATCCGAACAGAAGGGGAATGCAGTGACACACTGGCGACACGGCATCGACAGATCATTCCCCACCCTGCACTGCCCACCTCCGGCCCGAGTGGACAAAGACCTGGGACGAGTTGTTGACGATCGGCTGATCACCTGGGCAGAGCATTCGGGCTTCAGCCCAGATGAATTGGGCCAGTGGCGCACAATTGGATTCGGTCAGTACGCCATGCTGCTGCACCCCGACACTGATGATCCCGATCAGCTATTGCTCGCAGCACGCTGGCTAGCTACCGTCTTCACTATTGACGACCGTTGCACCGACGACCATAACTTGGGAGCGAACCCCACTACACTGGCATCCAAGTACGCACTCATCCTGCCCGCGCTGGACCAGCCACCAATTCCTGCGGACTGCACAACAAACTTGAATCAAGCACTGGTGGCCGATCCCATGCTGGTGGCGATCACCTCAAGCCTCACTTATCTATCCAACCAGGCTACACCCTCCCAGATCGCCCGGATCCGCCATGAATACATGGAATTGCTCATCGCTTGCGCTACCCAGTCAGCGTGGCGTCACGACAGCTACATGCCATCGCCGTGGATGTATCTGACATCCCGCTCCTTCAACAACTTCCATCCTGCCATTACACTCATCGACGTGGTCGGTGGCTATGAAGTTCCCGCTGATCTCTACTTTGAGCCACGCGTCCGCCGGGCCACGATCCTTGCCGCCACCGCCGCCAATATGGTCAACGACCTGTACTCAGTAGCAAAAGACTGCGCTTCTGGGACAGGCGAACTCAATTTCCCTCAGGTGGTGGCCGCCGACAAGCGATGCTCCCTGCAAGAAGCAATCAACGTCACCATCAACTTGCACAACTCGTTGATGAAATCTCTTAACGCCCAATGCGCGGAAATCGCTCACATTCGATCGCCCGCACTCCACAGATTTCTCACAGGACTGACAGCGTGGGTCGCGGGAAACCGAGAATGGCACAGCCGCACCTCTCGATACAAAGTTCCACACGCAAATTCCTTTGAAGGGTGACCAGCCGACCTTCATGTATATTGATGCCTGATCAAGCTTCCCGAATTGGACCTACCAAAAAGCAAAGTGGAACCGGCGAATGGAAGGACTGGCCCAGTTCAAGAATGACGAAATCGCACTGCCCCAGACCCACCAGAGCTTCACGGAGACCGGGTGCCCAGGCCGCGAGGACACCGCGAGCATCGCGGCATACCGCCAGGCTATGGACTCCGACACCCCGAATCCGGCCCCGACCTGTCGATACGTCTCGTTCTTCCACAGATACGCCAGGGCGAGCAGGGCCTTGCAGCAGCCCGGCCGCCTCCACTTGTTGCCGGCAACTCGCCGACGAGCGTGGACCAGCCAGGAGTCACGCCCGACGAACTCATCAGGGACGTCGAACCAGGAAGGACACGGAACCGCGAGGCTCCGCGGACGAAGCACGGTGCGTGAGAACACCAGCACAACGACCAGGAGCCCTGCCTCATTCCCCCCTCCGACCAGCCCACTTCCCCCGAGGCTGCTATGTCGTGTCAAGCCGCTTGAGTGAGTTCTTCGACGCTGCCGAGTCGGTTCCCCTCGGTGCGCTCAAGGAGCTTGAAGATCTGGCGGCAGATCACCCGCTTGAGGCATCGCTGCGCGTCACGGGCAGTCTTCCCTTCGGCGGTCTTTCTCGCGACGTACTCCTTGGTGACGGGATCGAGTCGCATCCGGATCAGAGTGATCGTGTGCATGGCCCGGTTGAGCTGCCGGTCACCGCTGCGGTTGAGACGGTGGCGGTTGGTCAACCCGGAGGAGGCGGGGATCGGCGAGACGCCGGCAAAGGAGGCGAAGGCCGCCTCCGATCGGAATCGTCCCTGGTGAGACCAGCTGACCAAGATCTGGGCGGCCGTGATCGGTCCGACTCCGAGCAAGCCGAGAAGCTCCGGGGCCTGCTGCCGCACCAGGGTGAGGACCTCGTTCTCGAGGTCCTTGGCCTCGGCCTGCAGGGCCTGGACGCGCTGGGCCGTGGACCGCATGGACCGCACCGTCATCCGGTGCTCGAGGTCCTGGGCCAGGCGGTCGCGGAACTGAGCGCAGTAGGCGATCTGAGCAGGGCGCTTGAGCTTCCGCAGCTCGGCGCGAAGGTCGTCCGGCGCGGAGACGATCAGGACCTTGAGCTGGTTGATCGCGGCGGTGGAAGCGAGAACCGCGCCATGACGGGTAGCAAGCAGCACCCGCAGTGCCTCGCGCTCGCCACGGAGGCGTGGCTGAATCAGATGCTCGGTGGCCAGGGCCTCTTTGGCGGCCCGGATGGCGTCGAGCATGTCGGTCTTGCGGCCTCCACGGTTGGCCGCTCGTTTCGGGCGGCAGACTTCAACGACCTGCTCGTCGGCCTGTTCCAGGAAAGCCGCGAGGCCAGCGCCGTAGCTGCCGATGCCTTCCAGGGCCCAGCAGCGGCGGCCGGGGACCTGCTGGCGGGCGAAGTCCAGCAGTCGCCGGTAGCCGCGGGCGTTGGCCGGGGAATCGGTGCTGGCCAGGACGGCGCCGAGGGGGCTCACGGCGGCTGCGGCGAGGGTGTCGCAGTGGGTGTCGACGCCGATGACGCCATCGACTTGTTCTGCGAGCATGGTCATGCGGTTGTTCTCCTCCGGACGGACGGCCGTAACGGCGTCGGCCTGGGTGGAGTCACCGCGTGGCGGAACTGTGATGAGTCACGCCGCAAGGCGGACAAGCTGCTGATCAAGCCAACGGGTGGGCCAGGCCGACGCCCGTGCCCGGCAGACATCGCGGGGGAACGGCAGCCCCTGACGGGACGCCAGTTATTTTGCGAGTCATGCCGGGTCACGAGCGCCGAGCCTGGCAGCAACCCATCCCGGGCCGCAGAAGAACTCTCACAGTTATCTTCTCCACGGCCCCGCAATGGGGCGCCCGGCCTCCGGAGTTGGCATGACTTTCTCCCCCTGTCGAACGCATGGTCTGGGGGGTGGTGTCACCGGCTCCGTGGGCATCGACAGACCGCTGATCAGGGGCATGACCACCGGCTTCTTCGCAGGTCGGGAGGCTCTTCGTAATGAGGATGTGGCGGTCGGTGCCGTGGGACGGCCGGGCAGGGAGCACGACCGGAGGACGCACGTGATCGAGGTCAGCGACATCGGAGTCTTCCTCGGCCTGGACGTCGGCAAAGGCGAACACCACGCCACCGCCGTCACCCCGGCCGGGAAGAAGCCGTTCGACAAACGGCTGCGCAACAGCGAACCCAAGCTCCGCGATGTCTTCGGGAAACTGCAGGCCAAGCACGGGACCGTGCTGGTGGTCGTGGACCAGCCCGCCTCCATCGGCGCTCTGCCGCTGGCGGTGGCGAGGGACATGGGCTGCCCCGTCGCCTATCTGCCGAGCTGACGATGCGGCGGATCGCCGACCTCAACCCCGGCGAGGCCAGGAACGACGCCCGCGACGCGTTCGTTCATCGCCGACGCGGCCTGGGTCGTGCCCCACACACTCCGCTCGGTCGATCCCGAAGACGAGACCATCGCCGAGCTGGAGATGATCATCGGCTTCGACGACGACCTGGCTAGGTGAGCCCACCCGGATCAGCAACCGGCTTCGCGGCCTGCTCACCCAGATCCCCCGCACCTGGAGCGTGTCCTGGGCCCGCGCGTGCAGCACCTGGTCGTGCTCACGCTGCTGGAGCGGTTCGGGTCCCCGGCCCAGATCCGCAAGGCCGGACGCCGCCGGCTCGTGACCTTGCTGCGGCCGAAGGCGCCACGGATGACCGAGCGACTGGTCGAGGAGATCTTCACCCTGCTGGACGAGCAGACCGTGGTCGTCCCGGGAACGGACGCGGCCGCGCTGATCGTCCCGAGCCTGGCCGGCTCCCTGACCGCCGTCCTTGACCAGCGGAAACTGCTGGCCGGACGGATCGAGGACCTGCTGGAGGCCCACCCTCTTTCCAAGGTCCCGACCTCGATGCCGGGGATCGGCGTCAGGACCGGAGCCAGGATCTTGATCGACGTGGGCGACGGCAGTTCGTTCCCGTCCGCCACCCACCTCGCCGCCTATGCCGGCCTCGCCCCGGCAACCCGCAGCAAGGGCTCGTCGATCCGCGGCGAGCAACCGTCCCGACGCGGGAACAAGCAGCTCAAACGGGCCTTCTTCCTCTCCGCGTTCGCCGCCCTGGCCGACCCGGCCTCCCGCACCTACCACGACAAGAAGATCAGCCAGGGCAAGCACCACACCCAAGCCTTCCTCTGCCTTGCACGACGCAGAGCCGACGTATTCTTCGCGATGCTCCGCGACGGCACGTTCTACGACCCCAACCCGCCCCATCAGCTTGACCAAACCCATAGAGGCCCCCGAGACAGGCTCAAAGACACTCAATTAGGAGTTAGTTGCATTCTTTTTGGGTGCAGGCACACTTGGTGGGGCACTTTGTGAATTGTGTGCAGTTGCCCAATTCTGTAGCGGCGGCGTGCTCCATCCCTGCTGCCGCATCAGTCTCGCTTTGGTCCATTACGGGGCTGAGGTGAAAGTCGAGCACAATCTCGGATTGTTCAATAGAGTTCATTTTTCATCCCAATGCTCTGGTTATGGATTCTTTGCAAAAAATTCCCGTCCAAGTTGCCAACGGTGTCCGTAAAGCCTGGATTTCATGCCGTGCCCGCGGCGATTGGAGTTGTGCAACGGGCTCCGATGGGCACCGTGGTGACGGAGGCGCAGTGCCAGGTCGGGATAAGAGTGGCAGCGAGGAGCGGGCGCCATCCGGGTCTGCCGCCTTTAGCGTGCCGACGAGCGGTTGGAGAGCCTGTTGCCTTCGTTGGTGCAGCGCCAGTAGACAACTGGCCATAACCTTTGACATTGTTTCCGCTTTCGTCTCTTCCGGCCTACCGAACTCTGAAGCTGTGGGAGAAGGCGCATCAGTTGTGGCCACCGTCATGAGTCTGGCCTCGAACGGGTTCTTCGTCACCTCTGCGCCGCTCGCGATGGCCTCGTAAGCCATCTTGCATCAGAAGGGTCCTATTCGCACTCTGTGCGTCGCCTGATGCAGATGGTGGCGGCTGCGGGGGTCAGGCAGCGGTAGTCATCGACCAGTAGGCCATCGACGACAAGCTCGCCGTGAAGGCTCGCCGAATCTCTCCCAACCCGTCCTGGGAGGGTGATGATGGCGAAGCCAGTCGCAGTGACGCATTTCACTCCCCAAGTCAGGAACCTGACGAACCGACGGGTATCGACGCGTTGACCCACAGCTTCGGAGGTTGATAGAGGTTCAGTGAGTCTCTTTCATCTTGAATAGTTGCTGGTCAGGAGGGTGTGGTCGGCGGTGACGATGCGGCTGGTGCGGTTGGTGGAGCATCGGGGCCGGCGGAGGATGTGCCTGTCGGCGTACGACCTTGGC
>NZ_JBAMDC010000234.1:0-10726 GCF_036961605.1 Streptomyces sp. KLMMK | reverse complement strand
GCCCGGGCTGCCCGGCTGCTCTCGCCGGCCTGGTCCGCGGTCGAGGTCACGCCGTTCGGGTCCGTGCCCTCGCCGGCCCCGTCCGTGAGAAGCAGCTCGACGAGCGTCGCTGCGTGCGGGCGCACCAGCAGCTCGCCCACCGGGACCGCTACGCCGAACTCCCGCTCCAGTGCGCCCACGGCGTCCAGGAGGCCTGCGTAGTCCAGGCCGAGTTCGGCGAAGCCGCGGTCGGCGACGTCGTCCGGGCCGGCCGCCCGGCCCAGCACGCGCGCGACCGCCTCCACCGCCTCTTCGCGGCCCGGGCGGGCCGCGGGGGACGGCGGCCCCGCGTCGTCGCGGACCACGCTCGCCGCCACCACCGACAGCTCCAGGCCCGTCAGGGCCGCCCGGCACGCCTGCCGCTGGATCTTGCCGCTGGTCGTCTTGGGCACCGTCGACCGCTTGAGCAGGACGATGGTGTGCGGGGCGACCTGATGCTCCTCGGCGATGGCGGTGCGCAGCGCGGCGAGGGCCGCCGCGGGGTCGCCGCCGCCGAACTCGTAGGCCAGGGCCAGCTGTTCGCCCTGGCCGGTGGGGATACCGAAGGCGGCTCCGCAGCCGGGGCGGATGGCGTCCGTCGCCTTCTCGGCGGTCAGTTCGACGTCGTGCGGGTAGTGGTTGCGGCCCTGCACGATGACGACGTCCTTGGTGCGGCCCACCACGTAGAGCTGGCCGTCGCGCAGGAAGCCCAGGTCGCCGGTGCGCAGATGGGCCGCGGGCGTCT
Source organism: Streptomyces sp. KLMMK (assembly GCF_036961605.1). Classification (NCBI taxonomy): domain Bacteria; kingdom Bacillati; phylum Actinomycetota; class Actinomycetes; order Kitasatosporales; family Streptomycetaceae; genus Streptomyces; species Streptomyces sp. KLMMK. The sequence continues at coordinate 9,963 of NZ_JBAMDC010000234.1, read as the reverse complement.
CCTCCTCGCCGGCTATACGGGCGCCGAACGACTCGCCGGTGGCTTCCGGACGGCCCCAGTAGCCCTCGGCGACGTTCGGCCCGGCCACCCAGATCTCGCCGACGCGGCCGTCGGGCGCCCGGCGGCGGGTGTCCGGGTCGACCACGGCGACCTCGACGTCCGGGACGGGCGTGCCGCAGCCGACGACCCGGGTCGCCCGCTCTGCGCCCTCCGCGGCGGGCTCCGCCGTGCCGCGGGCCAGGGCGCCGGTGTCGAACGCGCCGAGGACGGGCGGCTGCGCGGCGTCGATGCCGGTGACCATCAGGGTGCCCTCGGCCAGCCCGTAGCAGGGCAGCAGGGCCCGGCGGTCGAAGCCGCAGGGGGCGAAGCGGTCGGCGAAGCGCTCCAGCGTCTCGGCCCGTACGGGCTCGGCGCCGTTGAGGGCGAGCCGCCAGGTGCTCAGGTCGAGGGCGTCGCGCTGCTCGTCGGTGATCCGGCGCAGGCACTGCTCGAAGCCGAAGTTGGGCGCGACGCTGGTCGACGCCCCCGTCCGGGAGAGGGTCTCCAGCCACAGCAGCGGCCGCCGGACGAAGGTGGCCGGCGCCATCAGGTGGGCGGGGAAGCCCCCGTAGAGCGGGGTGAGGATGCCGCCGATGAGCCCCATGTCGTGGTACGGCGGCAGCCAGGAGACCATGCCGGAGTCCTCGTCGTGCTCCAGGCGCAGATGGATGGAGCGCAGGTTGCGGACGAGGTTGGTGTGGGTGACCATCACGCCCTTGGGGTCGGAGGTCGACCCCGAGGTGTACTGCAGGAAGGCGAGGGAGCCGCCGGCGGTGCCCGGCTCCCGCCAGGCCTCCGCGTCCGCGGGCCCGAGGTCGCCGGCCGTCAGCCACGTCAGCCCGGTCAGGCCGAGCGCGGAGATCTCCTCCGGCTTGGCGCGCGCGGCCTCGCGGACGTCGGCGGTGGTGTAGGCGTGCGTGGCTCCGGAGTCCCGGGCGATGGCCGCGAGCCGGGGCATGGTCTGGCCGAAGCGCGCGCTGTCCGGCGGATAGGCGGGGACGGCGATCGCCCCGGCGTAGAGGCAGCCGAAGAAGGCCGCGATGTAGTCCAGGCCCGGCGGGTGGAGCAGCAGGACGGGCCGGCCGCCGAGGTTCTCGCGCAGCAGCCGCCCCGCCACGGTGCGGGCGCGCAGGTCCAGTTCCCCGTAGCTCCACGACTCGCTCGCGTCGTCGGCACCGGGGAGAAAGCGGTAGGCGGGCGCGTCCGGCGTCCGGTCCGCGCGGTGCCGGAGCAGCGCGGCCACGGTCTCCGGTTCGCCGCCGGGCCAGGGCTTCCCGATCGGTCCTCGACTCAAGATGGTCTCCGTCATTTGCTGGCAGTGCCGGCAGGCTCTGCGGTGGGCTGGGCCGCCTCGTGGTCAAGGCGCCGGTAGTCGGTCTTGCCGTTGGCGTTGTGCGGGAGCCGCTCGAGGCAGGTCGCCGCCTGCGGCAGCATGTAGCGGGGCAGGACGCGGGCGCAGTGCTGCTTGAGCTGCACCAGGCCGGGCCGCGCGGCGCCGGGGCGCAGCGTGTAGTAGAGGGCGATGCGTGGCTGGGCGTCCTCCCCCTGACCGGTGCGCAGCACGACCGCGGCCTCGGCGACGGCGGGGTGGGAGAGCGCCGCGGCCTCGATCTCGCCGAGTTCGACGCGGTAGCCGTGCAGCTTGACCATGCGGTCCTTGCGGCCGCGGTAGACCAGCTGCCCGTCCTCGTAGCTGACGAGGTCGCCGGTGGGGTGGCGGCCCTGGCAGTGGAGGGCGGCGGCGGGCTCGTCGGGGCGCCGCCAGTAGCCGGGGGTCACGCAGTCGCCCTCGACGACGAGTTCGCCGATCGCGCCGGGCACGTCGACGGGCCGGCCGTCGGCGACGACGCTCACGCGCGCGCCGGTGATCGGCGCACCGATGGGCACCGGCGTGTCGCGCAGGAGGTCCTCGGGCCGCACCCGGTGGTACGTGCAGACGTTGGTCTCGGTGGGCCCGTAGAGGTTGTACAGCGCGGTGCCGGCGGGCAGCCGGTCCGCGAGGGCGCGCAGCTGCGGGATCGGGAAGACCTCGCCCGCGAAGAGCACGTAGCGCAGGCTCCGGGTGACGTCGGGGGTGAGCACGCCCGACGCGGTGAGCAGGTGCAGGACGGAGGGGACCGAGTACCAGACGGTGATGCCGTGCTCGCGGACGCCCGCGGCCAGTGCCGGGACGTCCCGGGCGGCCGCGTCGGGCACGATCCACACCGCGGCGCCGACGGACAGCGCGACGAACAGGTCGAAGGTGCTCAGGTCGAAGTTGAACGACGCGTGGTTGGCGAACACGTCGTCCGGCCCCACGTCGAGTTCGGCCCGGGCCCAGCCGGTGAAGTTGGCCAGGTTCCGGTGGGAGATCCGCACGCCCTTGGGCACCCCGGTCGAGCCCGAGGTGTAGAGGATCGCCGCCAGGTCGGAGGGCTGGAGCGCGGGCAGGATCGTCACCCGCCCGGCCCTGACCCGCGCGAAGCCCTCCCACGCGTGGACGGGCACGCCGGACACATGGCCTACCGCTGGAGGCTCGCCGGTGGTGACGACGGCCTCCAGGGAGGCCGGCAGCTCCTGGCCCGCGAGCAGGGCGAGGTGGCGGCGGTCGGTGAAGAGCACGACCGGCTCCGCGTCCATGAGGATGGTCCCGGCCCGGCCCGCCGGCTGGCCGCCGTCCAGGGGGACGTACGCGCAGCCCGCCTGCACCGTGGCCAGGATCGCCTCGGCGTAGTGCGGGTGCTTGTCCATCCAGACGGCCACCCGGTCGCCGGTGCGGACCCCGAGGTCGAGCAGCCGGCAGGTGAGCGCGTCGACGGCGGAGGTGAACTCGCCGTAGGTCAGGGGGTGTTCGCCGACGAAGGCCGGACGGCCGGACTGCCCGGCGGGGAAGTCCCGCCGCAGCCGGATCACGCTGGTGTTGAAGGCGCCCATGGTCGTGTGCACTTCCTCGCTCACTCGGATCGCGGCAGGACGCCGGTCTCCGTCGCGGACTCGATGAAGATCTCCGTCGCGAGCTCCAGGTCCTGCGGGGTGTGCTCGCAGGTGACGCTGACCCGCAGGCGGGCGTCGCCGAGCGGTACGCCCGGGTAGACCACGGTCTGGCAGAACAGGCCGCGCGCCCGCACGGCGCGTCCCATCTCCATGGCCTTGCGCTCGTCCCCGATGACGATGGGGAGGATGGCGCTCCCGGTCCGCTCCAGGTCGAAGCCGGCCTTGCGCAGCCGGTCGCGGAGCGCGTGGATGTTGGCCCAGAGCCGCTTGACGCGCCCGGGCTCGGCCTCGATGACGTCCAGCGAGGCGATCAGCCCGGCCGCGACGCCGGCGGGGATGTTGGCGGCGAACACGTAGGAGTTGGAGTAGTAGCGCAGGTACTCGACGACCTCCTCCTCGCCGACGACGAAGCCGCCCATGCCGGCGAGGGCCTTGCTCATGGTGCCCAGTTCGAGGTCGACCTCGCCCTTGAGCCCGAAGTGCTCGGCCGTGCCCGAGCCGCGCGCGCCCAGCACGCCGGTCGCGTGGGCGTCGTCGATCATCACGCGGGCGCCGTAGGTCTTCGCCAGCCGGACGATCTCCGGCAGGTCGCAGACGTCGCCGTGCATGCTGAAGACGCCGTCGGCGACGATCAGCGTGCCGCCGCCCGTGCCCTGCCCGGCCCCGCGGCGCAGCACCTGCTCCAGGTCCTGCATGTCGTTGTGCCGGTAGATCCTGCGCACGCCGCCCGACAGCCTGCCGCCGTCGACGATGCTCATGTGGTTGAGCTTGTCGACCACGAGCGTGTCGTAGCTCTTGACCAGGCCCGAGATGGCGCCGAGGTTCGCCGCGTAGCCGCCGGGGTAGACGATGGCGGCCGGGCGCTGCTTGAAGGCGGCCAGGCGCCGCTCCAGCTCCTTGTGGAGCATGTTGGTGCCGCCGATGAAGCGGGAGCCGGTGTGGGTGGCGCCGTAGGCGCGCGTGGCCTCGCACACCGCCTCGACGACTTTGGGGTGGTTGGCGAGCCCCAGGTAGTTGTTGGAGGCGAACATGAGGAACTCGCGCTCACGACCGGCGAGTTCGTCGTAGATGACGGCGCGGTTCTCGCAGCGGGAGAGCAGCGGCATGCCGTACCAGTACAGCCGCTCCTCCTCGCGCCGGCGCCGGTAGGAGCCGAAGCTGCGGGCCTTGGCGAAGAGGTCGGGGTCGCGCTGCTCGACGAAGTCCTTCATCGAGCGGCCGTCCCAGGAGCCGTCCCCGGCGCGCCCGGCCGCTCCGGCCGGCGCCGTCAGGGCGGCGAGCTCCGCTGCCAGGCCGCGCAGGGTCTGCGCGGTGACCGCGCCCACCGCGGTCTCCGGCAGGCCCAGCTCCTGCGCGGCCTCGGCGACCAGCGAGGTGAGGATGACCGAGTCGATGCCGAGCTCGCTCTCGAAGTCGGCGTCGAGGGCCAGCTGGCTGCGCTGGTACTGCGTCTGGCGCACGGCGGCGGCCAGCACCGCCTCCAGGACGGCGTCCGCGCCCTCCGCCTCCGCCGCGGCCCCGGCCTCCGCCGACCCGGAGGACGTGCCCAGCGCGCCCTCCACCCGGGCGACGAGCTCGCGGATCGTGGTGATGTCGCCGGGCAGCCGCTCCTCGATGCCGAACTGCTCGCCGACCGACACCAGGATCGACTCCAGGATGACGGAATCGATGCCCAGGTCGCCCTCGAAGTGGCTGTCGGGCAGCAGCTGGGACTCGTCGTAGAGCGTCCGCTCGGCGACGATCCCCACGACCTTCCGGTGGATGCGCACGGTCTCCTGCGGGCCGTCCATGAGGTGTGTCATGCGGTGGTCGCTCCTTCCCCTGCCTGCAGCCGGCCGACCAGGTCCGAGATCGCGTTGACGGAGCGGAAGTTCGCCGGCGATATCTGCCGCAGCGGAACGGTGACGCGGAACTCCTGCTGCAGGTAATGGACCAGGTCGAAGACGCCCGCCGAGTCGATGATGTTCAGCTCGTCGATGGGCGTGTCCGGCTCCAGCCCGCCGGCGTCGCCGTCCATCCAGACCTCGACGATGTAATCGGTGATCAGTTTCTGAGGGGTCATCGCTTTCCTTGCCGTCAGTCGCGGTCGAGGGCGGGCCAGGTGAGCACCGTCGCCCCCCAGGTGAGGCCGCCGCCGAAGGCGGTGAGCAGCACCCGGGCCCCGGGCCGGAGCGTCCCTCCGGCGTGGGCGTGGTCGAGGGCCAGGGGGATGGAGGCCGCGGCCGTGTTGCCGACCTCGGCGATGTTCCCGGCGCAGCGCTCCTGCGGGATGCCCAGCTCGTCGGCCAGGCGGGCGGTGATTCTGTGGTTGGCCTGGTGGCTGACGAGGTGGTCGACGTCGCTCACCCGCCACCCGGCGCGGTCCAGGACGGCGCGCGCCGAGTGCCCCATGCGCTGCACGGCGAGCCGGAAGACCTGCTTGCCCTGCATCGTGAAGTAGTGGTCCTCCTCGCGCGGCGCGTGCGGGCGCCGCTCGGAGCCGCCTGCAGGCACCGTGATCAGCTCCAGGCCCTCGCCGTCGCTGCCGAGGTCGAAGGGGCCCAGCGCGCCGGTCTCGCCCTCCGTGCCGGGCCGCAGGACCAGGGCCCCGGCCCCGTCCCCGAAGATCACCGCGGTGGAGCGGTCGGCCGGGTTGAGGATCCGGGAGAACGTCTCCGCGCCGATGACCAGCACCCCGTCGGAGGCGCCGCACGCGATGAGGCCCGCCGCGGTCGCCAGGGCGTAGACGAAGCCGGAGCACACCGCGGCGACGTCGTAGGCCGCGACATGGCCGAGTCCCAGCTTGCCCGCCACGGTGGGCGCGGTCGCCGGGCACGGCCGGTCCGGCGTGGTGGTCGCCACGACCACGGTGTCCACCGGCCGGCCGCCCGCGGACTTCAGCGCCTTGGCGCCTGCCCCCGCGGCCAGGTCGGAGGTCGTCATGGAGTCCGGGGCGAAGTAGCGCTGCCGGATGCCGGTCCGGGAGCGGATCCACTCGTCGGAGGTGTCGAGCGCCGCCACCAGCTCGTCGTTGGTGACGGGCACCGGTGGCAGCGCGCTGCCCACTCCGGCCACGACGGCCGCCCGCGTCACCGGGCACCGCCGCGGCGCCGGGGCCCGGGCTCGGCCCTCCGGAAAGATGTGCGGCTGGGACGGAAGCAAACCACGCGAGCGCTCCTCCGATGCGGACAGCCGGACGGCTCCGGCGTGCCGAGTCTGCTCACCCGGGCTGACCGGACGCTGACGGATGGCTGACCCGGTCCGGGGTCAGCCATCCGTCAGCCCCCCGTCAGCGCGGCCGTCCAGACTTGCCGCACACCGGGCCGGACGGCGTGCCGCAAAAGACCCGGTGACGCACCCGACCCCACGGGAAAGGCGGACCGCACCATGAGCCCTGTCTACGACAAGCTGGTGGATTTGCTTGTCGACCGCTTCGCGGTGGACCGCGCGGCCATCGGCCCGGACGTGACCTTCGAGGAACTGGAGATGGACTCGCTGTTCCTCGTCGAGCTGCTGCTCGTCATCGAGTCCGAGTTCCAGGTGAAGATCGGCGAGGAGGCCGCCGCGCCGACCGACACCATCGCCACGGTGGTGAAGGTGATCGCGAACGAGATCGCGGCCACGGCGCCGTGAGCGCCGCGGCACCGGTCGCCGTCACCGGCCTCGGCCTGGTCACCGCGGCCGGCATCGGCACCGAGGCGACCTGGGACGGCGTGTGCGCGGGCGTCTCCGCGGCCACCCGCAACCCCGCCCTGGAAGGGCTGCCGGTGGACATCTCCTGCACCGTCCCCGGGCTGGAGCCCGCCCGGCACGTCGGCCGCCGCAGCGCCCTGATGCACGACCGCTTCACCCAGCTGGCGATCGTCGCCGCGCGCGAGGCGGTGGCCGACGCCGGGCTCGACCCCGCGCAGTGGGACGGCGCGCGCGTCGGCGTGGTCGTCGGCTGCGGGCTCGGGGGCGTGAGCACCTGGGAGGAACAGCACCGCCGGATGCTGGAGCACGGCCCGGCGAAGGTCTCCGCGCTCCTCGTCCCCATGCTGGTCCCCAACATGGCCGCCGGGAACCTGGCCATCGACCTCGGCGCCACCGGCCCCAACTTCGTCACGGCCACGGCCTGTTCGTCCGGGGCCACCGCCATCGGCACCGCGGCGCAGCTGCTGCGCGAGGGCGCCTGCGACGTCGTCGTCACCGGCGGCGCGGAGGCCGGCGTCAGCCCGCTGATGGTCACCGGCTTCGCACAGATGGGCGCGCTCTCGCGCCGGCTGGACGAACCGGCCGCCGCCTCCCGGCCCTTCGACGCCGGCCGCGACGGCTTCGTCATCGGCGAGGGCAGCGGCATCCTCGTACTGGAGCGGGAGGCCGACGCGCGCGCCCGCGGCGCCCGGGTCCGCTCGCTCCTCGCGGGCTACGGAGCCTCCGCCGACGCCCACCACCTCACCGCGCCCGAACCGGAGGGCCGGGCCGTCCTCGCGGCCGTCCGCACGGCCCTGGAACAGGCCGGCGCCGGCCCCGGCGACATCGGCCACGTCAACGCCCACGGCACCTCGACGCGCCTCAACGACGCCGTCGAGGCCGCCACCCTGCGCACGGCGCTCGGCGACGGCGCCGCGGTCACCTCCACCAAGGGCGTGCTCGGGCACACCCTCGGCGCCGCGGGCGCCATCGAGGCCGCGCTCACCGTCCTCGCGGTCGAACGCTCGCTCGTCCCGCCGACCGCCAACCTCGAACAGCTGGACCCGGCCGTCGACCTGGACGTCGTCGCGGGCGGCCCCCGCAAGACGGCCCTCGACGCCGCGTTGTCCACTTCGTTCGGATTCGGGGGGCAGAACGCGGCGCTCGTCTTCGTCGCGGCGTAGCCGGTTCCGGCCCCGCGGATTCCGCCGGACCCCCGCCGTAGTGGTGACTCGCCGCTGCGGCGGGACAGAACAGTTCGCTGCACAGCAAGCGCCCAGCAGACCGGAAGCAGGTGACCCCGTCCATGACGTTCACCGTCCCGGAGGACGACCTCCGGGAACTCGAACAGCAGGTCCGGCACGCGCTCGCCGCAGGCGACCCCCGCGGGCTGACCGTCCTCGGCTACGGCGAGGTCACCCTCGTCCTCGCCCTGGAGACCGAACGCGGCGCCTTCGCCTGCAAGCGGCTGCCCGTCTTCGACGGCCGCAAGCGCTTCGAGGCCTACGGGCGCACCCTCGACCGCTACCTCGACCGCCTGCGCGCGGCCGGGATCCACGTCGCCGAGACCCGGCTGTGGCACACCGAGCTGCCCTCGGGCAGGATCGCCGGCTACTGCGTCCAGCAGACCCTGCCCGTCAAACGGCTCGTACCCGACCTCCTGCACAGCGAGGGCGACGCCTGGGCCGAGGACTTCTTCGCCCGCTTCCTCGACCGCGTGCACGGCTGCGTCTCCCCGATCCTCGGCCTGGACGCCCAGGCGTCCAACTGGATCGACCTCGACGGCGAACTCGTCTACCTCGACGTCACCTCGCCCCTCATGCGCGACGCCCGCGGCCGCGAACTCCTCGACGTCCGGCTCTTCTTCACTTCACTGCCCTGGATCCTGCGCGATCCCGTCCGCCTCGCGATGTCCAAGTCCATCTTCGACAAGTTCTACACACCGCGCGGCGTCGTCCTCGACTTCCTCGGCAACCTCCACAAGGAGAAGCTGGCCGGCCTGATCCCCGGCTTCCTCGAACAGGCCAACGCCCGCATCACGCCCGCCCTCACCACCGAGGAGGTCGCCAGGTATTACCAGGGCGACGCCTCGATGTGGGAGCTCATCCAGCGGCTGCGCAAGGCCGACCGCGCCTGGCACCTCAAGGTGCGCCACCGCCCCTACCCCTTCCTGCTGCCGCCCGATGTCGACCGCTGACACCCTCGCCGCGCGGCCGCGCCCGGGCCGTCTCGCCGGGGAGACGCTGGCCCTCGACCCCGCGCGGCCGCTGCACCTGGCCCGGCCCGCCGAGCACCTCACCGCCGCCGTCGTGTCCATCGCCTGGCTGCGCGCCCAGGGCGACGCCGTGCGCGCCGCGCTGGAGGCCCGCCACCTGACCGACGACGAGGCCGCCCACGCGGCGGGCCTGCGCCTGCCCAAGCGGCGCTACGAGTGGCTCGCCGGCCGCCTGGCCGTCAAGCACGGCGTCCTCGCCCACGGCAGGCGGCACTGGGGCCGGACCGGGCGCACCCGCGACATCCGGGTCGGCGCCGTCGCCCACGGGCTGCGGGCCGGCCAACCCGTCGTCAACGCCCCCGTCGACGTGGGCCTGTCCCACTCCGGCGACTTCGCCATCGCCGTGTGCGGGCCGCGCCCCGTCGGCGTCGACCTGGAGCACGAGCGCCGCATGCCGCCGATGCTCACCTCGCTCCTGACCGCCGGCGACGACCTGGCCGCGGTCTGCGCCGACCCCGACCGCCGCCGCCTCGCCGGCATGCCCCTGCCGCTGCGCTGGGCCTGCAAGGAGGCCGTCCTCAAGCACTTCGGCTTCGGCCTGCGCATCGACCCCCGCGAGGTCGCCCTGCACGCCTGGCGCGACGACCACACCTTCACGTGGCGGCCCGGGCCCGGCCTCCTGCGCCACGCGCCCTCGGCGGGCGACGGCCGCCTGCACGGCTGGGCCCGGCGGATCGACGGCTACTTCCTCGCCCTGGTATGGACGTGATGAACGGACCCATGACACCGGCCACTTCTTATGCCCCCGGCCTCGGCGCACCCTTCCCCGAGGCCCTGCGGCACGCCACCGGCATCGCCGCCCTCAGCCCCTCCTCGCACAACTGCCAGCCCTGGGCGCTCGCCCGCCTGGAGAGCAGGCCGGCGCGGCGCGCCGCGGCCGACCTGCTCGGCTGCCCGGACGACGGCACCCACGTCTACCTCGCCCTCGCCGTCGACCGCCGGCGCAGCCTCACGGCCCTGCCCGCCCACCTGCTGGAGATGCGGCTGAGCTGCGCCGCCTACTGGCGGATGCTCTCCCGGGCGCT
>NZ_JBAMDC010000233.1:0-10731 GCF_036961605.1 Streptomyces sp. KLMMK | reverse complement strand
CTCCCGGGAACTGCTCGGCCGGCGCCCGCACGAGGTCAGCGACGGCCAGCTGCAGCGGGCCTGCCTGGCCCGGGCCCTCGTCCTGCGCCCGCGCTGGCTGATCTGCGACGAGATGACGGCGATGCTGGACGCGTCGACGGCGGCGGCACTCGTGGCGGCGGTCGAGACCTACCGCGCCGAGAGCGGGGCGGGCCTGCTGGCGGTGGGACACGACAGCGTGCTGCTGAACCGGTGGTGCGACGAGACGGTGCGGTGGGACGACCTGCTGAAGGCGAGCCCGTCCGGCGTTTGAGGAGCGGGGTCCGGGGCGGAGCCCCGTGCAGACTAGCGTCGGCTGTCCACGAGCTCACGCTCGGCCGCAGCGGGCTCCGCCCGCTCCGGCTCCGCCGCCTTCGGCGCCCTCCGCACCGTAGCCACGGCAACGCCGGCCAGCACGAGCAGCCCGCCCCCGACCGCGTCGAGCGACGGCAGGTTCCCCAGGAACGCCGCGTCAAGGCCGAGCGCAGCGACCGGCACCGCGTACAGCACCAGCGAAGCCGTCGACGCGGTCGTGGCCCGCAGGGTCCGCGACCAGGTCCAGAAGGCCATCGCGGTGCAGCCCAGGCCCAGCCAGAGCACCGCCAGCGTGCGGTGGCCGTCGGCCGCCGCGATCTGTCCCACCGCTTCGGGGGCGAGCGGCAGCAGCGGCACCATGCCGAACAGACTTCCGTAGAAGACGCATTCCGCGCCCGAGTACCGCTTGAGCAGCGGCTTCTGCAGGGCGAAGGACGTCGCCTGGGTAGCGGCGGCGGCGAGCACCATGAGCGCGCCCATGAGCGAACCGCTCCCGCCGCCCGAGGTGACGGCGACGGTGAGCGCGCCGGCGAGCGCCACCCCGAGACCCGCCAGGCCCCGCGTGCCGGGCCGGTCGCCCAGGAAGGCCATGCCGAGCACGGTGGTGAAGACCGGGGACGCGGCGATCAGCATGGCCGCGGTGCCCGCGTCCACGCTCTGCTCGCCGGCGCACAGCAGCACCTGGTAGGCCGTCATGCCGGTCAGGCCGAAGGCCGCCATGCGCAGCACGTCGCCGCGGTGCAGCCGGCCGATGCGCCCGAGGAACAGGCAGGGCAGGAGGACGGCGATGGTGATGGCCATGCGCAGGAGCGCGACGGAGGCCGGGGAGTAGTCCGGCAGCGCCACCTGGATGGCGGTGAAGGCGGAGCCCCACAGCAGCGCGGTGGCCGCCATCGGTGTCCACGGGGTTCGGGTGCGCTGTGCCGAGGTCATATTCGCAAGCTAACAACGGCGGATCTATAAGGCAAATAAAGGATTCTATCGCTTCCTCAAAGGAAGCCTTTGATGATGTCCGGCGGGTACATCCCGCGGTCAGCGCCTGCGCACCAGCGGGAACGGCAGCGTCTCCCGGATCGACAGCCCCGTCAGGAACATCACCAGCCGGTCCACCCCGATCCCGAGCCCGCCTGTCGGCGGCATCGCGTACTCCAGCGCCCGCAGGAAGTCCTCGTCCAGCTCCATCGCCTCCGGGTCGCCGCCCGCCGCCAGCAGCGACTGCGCGGTCAGCCGGCGCCGCTGCTCGATGGGGTCGATCAGCTCCGAGTACGCCGTGCCCAGCTCCGTGCCGAAGGCCACCAGGTCCCAGCGCTCGGCGAGCCGTGGATCGTCGCGGTGCGGGCGCGTGAGCGGCGAGACGTCGGTGGGGAAGTCCTTGTAGAAGACGGGCAGCTGCGTGCGCTCCTCGACCAGTCGCTCGTACATCTCCAGCACGATGTCCCCGCGCCCGTCCTCCGGCCGGTGCGGCACCCCGGCCGCGTCGCAGTGCCGCCGCAGCGCCTCCACCGGCGTGTCCGCGCCGATCTCCTCGCCGAGCGCCTCGGAGACCGCGCCGTAGACGGTCTTCACCGGCCACGGTCCCGAGATGTCGTGCTCGACCGGCCGGCCCCCGGCGTCCGCCCGCAGCGCCACCGCCGACCCGTGGGCGGCGACGGCGGCGCCCTGGATCAGCTCGCGCGTCAGGTCGAGCATCACGTCGTAGTCCGCGAACGCCTGGTACGCCTCCAGCATCGTGAATTCCGGATTGTGCTTGTACGACACGCCCTCGTTGCGGAACGTGCGGCCCATCTCGAAGACCTTCTCCATGCCGCCCACGCACAGCCGCTTGAGGTACAGCTCCGGCGCGATCCGCAGGTACAGGTCGAGGTCGTAGGCGTTGATGTGCGTGGTGAACGGCCGGGCGTTGGCACCGCCGTGGATCTGCTGGAGCATGGGCGTCTCCACCTCCAGGAAGCCACGGTCGAGCAGCCCCTGGCGCAGCGCCTGCACGGCCGCGCTGCGCGCCCGCACCGTCCTCCGCGCCTCCGGTGAGACGGTCAGGTCCACGTAGCGCATGCGCACCCGTGCCTCGGGGTCGCTCAGGCCGTGCCGCTTGTCGGGCAGGGGGCGCAGGCACTTCGCGATCATCCGGGCGCTGCTGACGAAGACGGTGAGCTCACCGCGGTCGGTGGTGCCGATCTCGCCCTCCGCCTCGATGTGGTCGCCGAGGTCGACGTGCGTGGCGAAGCGCCGCAGCCCCTCCCGGCCGCAGTCCTCCCGGGTGAAGGTCAGCTGCAGGTCGCCGGACCAGTCGCGGAGGACGGCGAACGCGACGCCGCCGTGGTTGCGGACCAGCAGCACGCGGCCGGTCACCGTCGCCCGCTCGCCCGTGCGGGAGGACGGCTTGAGCCCCGCGTGTGCGGCGCGGATCGCGGCGAGGGTGTGCGTACGGTGCGCGTCGACCGGATACGGCTCCACGCCCGCCGCCCGCAGCAGCTCCAGCTTCCGCCGCCGCACCCGCACCTGCTCCGGCAGGCCCGCGAGCCCGTCCCGCCCCGCCTCCTCGGCCCCGGACTCCAGGCCGAGCTCGGAGAGCGGCGGCAGCCCCGCGGTGGATGCCGGGCTGGTGATGCCCCTGGCCCGCCCGCGGTTCCACAGCTGGCCCAGGCTGGGCACCGCGACGAACCCCTCGGCGATGCCGGCGGCGAGCCCGATCCGCGCCAGGGCACCCGCGTCCGCATAGCAGAGGAAGCGCGGGTGCCACTCCGGGTTGTACTTCACGTTCGAGCGGTAGAGGGCCTCCAGCTGCCACCACTTGGAGAAGAACAGCAGCAGCTTGCGCCACAGCCGCAGCACCGGCCCCGCACCGATTCGCGCGCCCTCCTCGAACGCGGAGCGGAACACCGCGAAGTTCAGCGAGATGCGCTTCACGCCGAACCGCCCGGCCTGCGCGCACAGCTGGGTGACCATGAACTCCATGACGCCGTTGGGCGCGGCCCGGTCACGGCGCATCACGTCCAGCGAGACCCCGTCCCGCCCCCACGGCACGAACGACAGCAGGGCGATCATCGCCCCCTCGCTGTCGAACGCCTCCACCAGCAGGCAGTCGCCGTCGGCGGGATCGCCGAGCCGCCCCAGCGCCATCGAGAAGCCGCGCTCGGTCTCGGTGTCCCGCCAGGCGTCCGCCCGGTGGATGACCTCGCCCATCTCCTCGTCGGTGAGCGCCGAGTGCCGCCGGATGCGGACGGTGGCACCGGTGCGCTCCACGCGGTTGACGGCCTGCCGTGTCACCCGCATCTCGCGCCCGTCCAGGTCGAACGAGGCGACCTGCAGGATCGCTTCGTCACCGAGCTGGAGCGCGCCCAGGCCCGAGCGGGCGTACGCCTTGGCGCCCGCCTCGCTGGCGCCCATCACGGCCGGCTGCCAGCCGTAGCGGCCCGCGACCTCCAGCCATGCGTCGATCGCCGGCGTCCACGCCTCCGGATCGCCCAGCGGGTCGCCGGAGGCCAGGCAGACGCCCGCCTCCACCCGGTAGGTCACCGCCGCCTTGCCGCTGGGGGAGAAGACCACGGCCTTGTCCCGGCGGGTCGCGAAGTAGCCCAGCGAGTCCCGGCCGCCGTAGCGGGCCAGCAGGGCGCGGATCCGGGGCTCCTCGTCGTCGTGGAGCGCCGCCTCCAGGCGCTGCGAGCGGAAGAGCGACATGGCGGCGTTGAGCAGCGCCAGCGCGCCGAGCAGCCCCAGCAGGAAGTACAGCCAGTGCGGCGGGTGGCCGGTGAAGTGCCGGCCGCTCACCAGCCCGCCGCACACCTTGTTGGCGACGAACAGCAGCCGGTTGCCGCCCCCGGGCTCCAGCGACCCGGGGAACAGGGACACCAGGCCCCAGCCCACCAGGATGGCCACCGTGAGCCCCGCCGCCAGCACGAGCGAGGCCCGCAGGAACGCGCCCCGCCGTGACGCCGCGTAGAACTCCCGGCGGGCCAGGATCAGCAGCGCCATCGCGGCCACGCACAGCACCAGCGAGGGGATCGTGTCCCAGTAACCCACCACCAGCAGCAGGACGTCCGCGACCAGCAGCAGGGTCAGATAGGCGAGGACGAACCACAGCGTGACCCGCTTGCGGGCGGCCATCGCCGCCGCGAGGAGCAGCAGGAAGACGGCGTAGGCCAGATTCGGGGCGGTGGGGACGGTCAGCGTGTCCAGCGCCTCCGTCAGCGGCAGCGCCGCCCGCCGCAGCGGCATGATCAGGGAAGTGATCGCACAGAACAGGCCGAGGGCGCCGAAGAAGATCGCAAATCCGTTCGGCACCCGGTGCAGCAGCCGCCGCCCCGCGGACTCGCGCTCCCCGCTCTCCGGGCCCTGCGGAACCGGTGCGGGCCGCTCCGCGGAAGGCCTGCTGTCGGCGGCTGTGCGGCTCATTCCGCCAGCCTAGGCACCCGGCGGACGGCCTGCCTGCCGAGCGCACCGGCCCGGACGGCGACGCTCGTACCTGAATGGAGTACACCTGCTGCCCCGGCCCGGGGCGCCGTGTGGGCCAGACTGACGGACAACCGCTCCGCCGAGGAGGTTCGCCATGGCCATTTCGATCTCCGTGGTCCTGCTGTTGCTCGTCCTGGTGGTCGTGTTCATGCGCAGCGGCTCGCTGCGCATGTCGAACGCCCTGGTCTGCGTCCTGCTCGGTTTTCTCCTGGCGAGTACGAGCATCGCGCCGACGATCTCGGACGGCCTGGCCACCACGACGCGCATCGTGAGCGGCGTACGGCCCTGACGACGCCCGGGCCGGGCCCCGCTGTCAGGGGGACCCGGCCCGGGATTCCGCCGTGCTGCGCCGCTGGAGCCCGGTGCCCCTAGCGCCCGATCTCGACGTCCTCCAGGACGCCCAGGGCGTCCGGCACCAGGATCGCCGCCGAGAAGTAGGCGCTCACCAGGTACGAGGAGATCGCCTGCTCGTTGATGCCCATGAACCGGACATTGAGGCTCGGCTGGAACTCGTCCGGGATACCGGTCTGGTGCAGGCCCACGACACCCTGGTTGTCCTCGCCGGTCCGCATGGCGAGGATCGAGCTCGTCCCCGACTCGCTTACCGGGATCTTGTTGCAGGGCAGCAGCGGCACTCCGCGCCACGAGCGCACCGAGGAGCCCAGGACGTCGATGGACTGCGGGTACAGACCCCGGCCGGTGCACTCGCGGCCGAACGCGGCGATGGTGCGCGGGTGGGCGAGGAGGAACTGGGTCTTGCGGCGGCGCGCCAGCAGCTCGTCGAGGTCGTCGGGGGTGGGCGGGCCGCTGCGGGTGTGGATGCGCTGGCTGATGTCCGCGTTGTGCAGCAGGCCGAACTCGCGGTTGTTGACGATCTCGTGTTCCTGGCGCTCGCGCAGCGCCTCGACCGTCAGTCGCAGCTGCTGCTCGAGCTGGCTCATCGGGTCGTTGTAGAGGTCGGCGACGCGGGTGTGCACCCGGAGCACGGTCTGGGCGACGCTCAGCTCGTACTCGCGGGGGGAGAGCTCGTAGTCGACGAAGGTGCCGGTGATGGCGGGCTCGCCGATGTGGCCCGAGGTGATGGCGATGTCGGCCTCACCGCGCTTGTTCTGCGCCCGCGCCGGGCGGGAGGCGTACGCCGCGACGTGCTCGCGCAGCGCCTCCGACCGCTCGGCCAGCGCCTGGAAGGTCTGCAGGGGAAGGGCCAGGACCGTGCAGCGCGTGACGGCGCGGACGGTGAACCCCCACGTGCCGTCCGGGTCCAGGGGGACCTGCTCGCCGAAGTAGTCCCCGTCGGCCAGCACGCCGAGCACGGTCTCGTCGCCGTACTTGCCGGTGCCCGTCTTGTTGAGCTTGCCGTGGGCGACGAGGAAGATGTGGTCGGCCGGGGCGCCGGCTTCGACGAGGGTGTCACCCGCCGCGTACTCGCGCTGGACGAAGCCGTCCGCCAGCGCCTCCAGCGTGTCGTTGTCGCCGAAGTCCCGCAGCAGCGGGAGCTCCCCGAGCTCCGGCGGGATGACCCGGACCTCCGAGCCGGTGGAGATGAACTCGACCCGGCCGTCCCCCACGGTGTACGTGAGCCGCCTGTTCACCCGGTAGGTGCCGGCGGACACCTGTACCCAGGGCAGCACGCGCAGGAGCCAGCGGGAGGAGATCCCCTGCATCTGCGGTACGGACTTGGTCGTCGTGGCGAGCTGGCGTGCCGCTGTGGTGCCGAGGCTGAGCTGTGCCTCCGTGGCCGATGCGACCTGGCCGGACTCCACTGACGTGGTCATAGCTGCTGATCACCCATCTGTATGCGGTACGGGGCGCGGATTCGCGGTGCGGGGCGTGGTGCGGGCGGCCCCCGGCGGCTGCGGCCGGGGACCGGTGGCCGGGGTCAGTGGCCGATTTCGACGTTCTCCAGAATTCCGAGCGCGTCCGGCACCAGCACGGCGGTGGAGTAGTAGGCGCTCACCAGGTAGGAGATGATGGCCTGTTCGCTGATGCCCATGAAGCGCACCGAGAGGCTCGGCTTGTATTCATCGGGAATTCCCGTCCGGTGCAGCCCGACGACACCCCGGGATTCCTCTCCGGTGCGCATGAGGAGCACGGAACTGGTGCCGTTCTCGGAAATCGGGATCTTGTTGCACGGAAAGATGGGAATTCCACGCCATGCGGGCACGGAGTGGCCGCCGACGGCGGCGGGGTCCGGATAGACCCCCCGGCGGTTGAACTCCCGGGCGATGGCCGCGATCGTGCGCGGGTGGGCCAGCAGGAAGCTCGGGTCCTTCCAGACCGTGGCCAGCAGCTCGTCGAGGTCGTCCGGGGTGGGCGGGCCGCTGCGGGTGTGGATGCGCTGCTTGAGGTCCGCGTTGTGCAGCAGGCCGAACCGGCGGTTGTTGACCAGCTCGTGCTCCTGGCGCTCGCGCAGGGCCTCGATGGTCAGCCGCAGCTGCTGCTCGACCTGGTTCATGGGCTCGTTGTAGAGGTCGGCGACGCGCGTGTGGACGCGCAGCACGGTCTGGGCGACGCTCAGCTCGTACTCGCGGGGGGAGAGCTCGTAGTCGGCGAAGACGCCCGGCAGCGCCGGCTCGCCCGAGTGGCCGGAGGCCACGTCGATCGCGGACTCGCCGTGCTCGTTCTGCGGGCGGGCGGTGGTGGTGCGGAACGCCTCCACGTGGGACCGCAGCCCGGCCGCTCCCTCCATGACCTCGTGGAACGCCTGGCGCGGCATGGTCAGCACGGTGCAGGCGGTGACGGCCTTGACGGTGAAGTCCCAGTTGCTCTCCGACGCCGCGGCCAGGGCCCGGTCGCCGAAGTAGCCGCCGTCGGCCAGGACGCCGAGGACGGCCGGATCGCCGTACTCGCCCTCACGGATCTTGTTGAGCTTGCCGTGGGCGATCAGGACCACCTGGTCCGCCGGTTGCCCGGCTTCCACGACGACGTCGCCCGGGCGGAACTCCCGCTGGGTGAAGCGGCCCGCGAGCGCTTCGAGCACCTCCGGGTCGTCGAAGCCGCGCAGCAGTGGGAGCTCGCCCAGCTCCGCCGGGATGACCCGCACGTCGGCACCGGTCGAGACGAACTCCACCCGGCCGTCGCCGAGAGTGTGCGTCAGACGACGGTTGACCCGGTACGTACCGCCCGGGACGTGCACCCAGGACAGCATCCGCAGCAGCCACCGCGAGGTGATTCCCTGCATCTGCGGAACGGACTTTGTCGTGGTCGCCAGATTCCGCGCGGCCTCGGTGCCCAGGCTCAGCCGGCCGGGATCGTTATTGCCGCCGGTGCCGGTCTCCACTGACGTCGTCATATGCGAATGCCCACCCATCCGTTATGGAAACAGGCCGCTGCGGACCTGCTGAAGAATTCCCCTGGCCGCCCCCGAAGCTAGCAGTGGGATATCGGCGGGCGCAGTCACTCAAAAGGGTGGATTGATCGATGATGTTACGTTCGGAGGAAAACGCCGATGCCGTTTGCCACCGGCCGCTCGGCCCCGCCCGACGGATGATTGCGGACCACCGTCCGGCCGCTGTCCGGATCGCGGGTGACCAGTGTGCTCGAGCCTCCGCCGTCCAGGTTGACGGCGTCGTCCGCGCCCAGGTCGCGCATCAGGTCGGCGAGCTCGGTGACGGTGAGCCCCGTCCGGTAGTCGGCGCCGCCGTCCAGCGCCAGCAGGTAGAACAGCCGCCCCTCGTCGCTCAGGCCCGCGGCGGTCCGCACGGCGGAGGTCGCGCCGTCGAGCCCGGAGAGCGGCCGGCCGTCGCGCAGCACGGGGAAGCCGCCGATGGCGAAGTGCAGCGCGCCGCCGTGCGCCGGCTTCAGCCGGTCCTGGACGCGCACGGTGTCACCGACCTTGAGCTTGCGCAGCTCCCGGGCCCCCGCGTCCCGCCCGACGAGCACCAGCGTGCCGGAGGCGATCGCGCCGCGGCCGGGCTTGTGCGCCGAGGCCGTCACCTTGCCGTTCCGGACGGTCAGTTCGTGGGTCTCGTCGGTGCAGGGCGCGCCCCTGCTGGTGTCCGTGCCGCAGGTGGCGCGGACTCGTGAGGCCGTGCCCCAGGAGGGGGTGTACGCGCCGATGCCGCCGACCGGCAGGGCGTACTGGTTGAGGCCGCGCAGCGGCAGTGTCCTGCCCTCGGCGGTCACGGTGCCCTCCAGGGTGAGCCGGTCCAGCCGGCCCCTGTAGTCGGTGCCGAGGCCGATGACGTCCCGGGTGTTCACGCCGGGCGGCATCGCCGGCCCGAAGCGCTGCCCGTTCGGCACGGCCGCGCCGAGGCGGCGGCCGTTCGCGATGGACGGCCCGACCGGTGCACCCGTCGCCTCGACCCCGGGGTGCTGGGTTTCCGTGATGTTGAAGAAGTCGCCGTTGACCCCGGCCACCGCGTCCCCGTCGGCCGCCATCCGGGAGACCGTCGACCTCGCGGCGACGGAGCCCGGGTGGAGCAGGTCGAGCGAGACGTCGGGCCGGTTCAGATCGACCCTCAGCACGTGCCCGTACGCCGGGCCGTGGGAAGCCGACAGGGAGAACTCCCGGTACTCCACGCCCGGTGCGACCGGTGCCAGGGAGCGGTACTGCAGTACGGGCCGGTCGCCCGCATCCGCCCGAGCGGGGCCTCCGCCGCCGATCAGCGCGGCCCATGCCACCAGAACCGTCAGTACCGAGCGCGTGCTTCTTCTGCGTCTCTTCACAGTCACCCCAGAGGTCCCGTCAACTCTGGCACGTAGCAGAACAGTTCACCATGCCCCGAAAGAACGACAGGCAACGCGCCGACGTCGACGCGGGCAACTCTCGGCACATCTCTGCCCAGAGGCCCGTCCGGCCCGGATACTCACAGGTGCCGGCAGGGTGCACGCACCGCGGCCGCACACTGGCACACACACCGGCCTGGGAGTTCCTGGAGAACTGGGAGAGCCGCCATGAGTCTTCGCACGCGCCGCTCAGCCGTCGTCGGCCTCGGAGCCGCCCTCGGCGCCGCGCTCACGGGGTCCTTCGCCACCCCGGTCTTCGCGACCCCGGTCGTCGCAGCGCCGGCTGCCGCGGGGCGCGAAGCGTCCGGTGCGCCCGGCAGGCCGCCCCTGCGCCGGGCGCACGCGCACAACGACTACGAGCACACCCACCCGCTCATCGATGCGCTCTCCCACGGGTTCGCCGGCGTCGAGGCGGACATCTGGCTCGTCGGCGGGCGGCTGCTCGTCGCCCACGACGCCTCGGGCCTCGACCCTGCCCGCACCCTCGAAGCCCTCTACCTCGACCCGCTGGAGCGCCGGGTCAGAGCCGGTCACGGCCGCGTCTACCAGGGCTACGACCTCTCGTTGCGGCTCCTCGTCGACATCAAGACCGACGGCGCGGCGACCTACCGGGAGCTCTCGCGCCGCCTGCGCCGCTACGGCACGCTGTTCACGTCCTGCGCCGACGGCCGGATCCGCCGCGGTGCCGTCACGGCGGTCGTCTCGGGTGACCGCGGCGCGCGGGGGCCGATGGCGGAGGAGCGGCTGCGGCACGCCTTCTACGACGGCCGGCTCGCCGATCTGGGCGGCGGTTCGCCCGCGTCGTTCATCCCTCTGGTGAGCGACAACTGGAGCGCCGGCTTCGGCTGGCAGGGCGTCGGCCCGATGCCGGCCGCGGAGAGGGCCCGGCTCCGGCAGATCGTGTCCGCCGCGCATGCCGAGGGCCGACGCGTGAGGTTCTGGGCAACACCCGACCGGCCGGGCCCGGCGCGCGAGGCCGTGTGGCGGGAGCTGCTCTCCGCCGGCGTGGACGTGCTCAACACCGACGATCTGGCCGGCCTGGAGGCGTTCCTGCGCGCGGGCTGAACGCCGCACGGAATGTCCGGATCCGGGAGGGAACGTGTAGCGGTTCCGTCACCGCCCGCCGGTGCGTGCCCGTCCGGCGGGACGCTGGCCGCATGGCCACTCCACCTGGACCGCCGTACGGGCCGCCCGCGGGTCCTCCTCCGGGCGGCTTCG
>NZ_JBAMDC010000232.1:0-10780 GCF_036961605.1 Streptomyces sp. KLMMK | reverse complement strand
TGGGGTCGCAGTCGGTGTCGGCCAGGCCGAGCGGTTGCAGGACGCGCTCGCCGAGCAGCGCCGGATAGTCGCCGGGCGCGCCGCCGGCCGCGCGCGCGAGGGCGAGGCCGAGCAGGCCCACGCCGTAGTTGGAGTAGCGCACGTGTGTGCCGGGGCGGTGGTGGAGCCGGGTGCGGGGGAGCGCGGCCAGCAGGTCGTCCGCGGTGAAGGCGGCGTACGGGTTGCGGAACCAGCCTGTGCGCACCGAGCGGGCGAGCAGCCCCGGCGGCAGGCGCGGCAGGCCCGCGGTGTGCGTGGCGAGGTGGAGGAGGGTGACGGCCGGGCCCGGGATGCGCCGGGCGCCGGGCGGCAGGTAGCGGTCGAGGGGGTCGTCGTAGCGGACCTCGCCGCGGGCGGCGAGCTCGGCGAGCAGCAGCGCGGTGAACGTCTTGGTGAGCGAGCCGGTCTCGAAGCGGGTGTCCTCCCCGGCCGGCCCGCGGCACACCACGATGCGCTCGTCGCCGCGCACGGCGGCGACGGCGACGGCGCTCGCGCCCCGGGCCGTGTCGGCCAGGGGCAGGAGCAGGGCGTTCAGCGGGGTGCCGGGGGCCTTCGCGTGGTCCTGGATGGTCTGCCGCAGGGACGGGGTCACTGCTCTCGTGCCGCCCTGGCGAGGGCGATGGAGCCCGCCACGGCGGCCACGACGGTGGTGTGCTGGTGTTCCTTGAACCTGCGGGCGGGGTCCTCGGCGACGGGGTCGCCGTCGCAGGGCACCAGGCCGTCCTCGTGCTGCAGGGCAGCCATCGCCTCCCAGTCGTCCGGGTTGCAGTAGGGCTCGGACAAGGAGGCGCCCACGATGAGGAGTTCCGCCACGAGGTCCCACTGGTGGACCTCGCGCCAGATGTCGATCCACACCGGCAGCCAGGTGCGGACGTACGAGGTGAGGGGGGCCGGCAGACCCTCGGGCCGGCCGCCCCAGTCGGTGAGGTGGAAGACCGTGTGGGTCATCGCGTAGGCGGTGATCCAGTTGATCGCCCACGGTTCGGGGGTGGCGCCCAGCCAGGTGGTGCGGGCGAGTGCGGCGAAGTCCTCGCCGTGGTCGAGGCCGGCGATGCGGGCGGCGTTGGCCACGGCCAGGCGGCGGTTGGGCAGCAGCTCGACGCTGTGCACCGAGCGCAGCCGCGCGCGGTGGGCCAGCAGCCGGTCGAGCTCCGTGTGCCGGTAGCCGCAGCGCACGAAGTGGGCGTACATCTCCAGCGGGTCGGTCATCAGGGTGTGGCGCAGCTGGCGTTCGTAGAGCATGTCGCCCTTGCGCAGCTGCAGCCAGGTGAAGTCCATCAGGCTCTGCGCGGCGACCAGTTGGCCGGGCCCGGCCATGCCGTCGCGCAGGATGATGGAGGCGGCGAGAGTGCTCTCGCCCAGGGGTTTGTAGACGCCGTCGGGGTCGGTCAGCTCCTCGGTGGTGCCGGGCGGCAGGGCGCCGAGCGCGCGGTGGGCGTGCAGCCAGGACAGCGCGCGGTCGGCCATGGCGCGGGCGGCCGTCGCCACGGGGGCGGAAATCGTCATGCCGGCGCCTCCGTGGGCGGCTGGGGGGCGGTGCCGGAGCCGGAGCGGCTCCCGGAGTGCGTGCCGTCGCCCAGCAGATGGGCGGCGACCGCCAGGTCGAGCGCCGTGCGCGGGCTCGCGCCGCCGAGCAGGCGCACGTGGTCGAGGACGGGGCCGGGCTCCACGGGCAGGGCGATGCCGTCGTGCCGCAGCAGGGCGAGCCAGCGCAGCAGGCGGACGGCCGTCGGGAAGTCGCGGCGCAGCACGGACCGGGTCAGCCCGCGGCTCAGCGGGAGGGCGGCGCCGCGGGCGGCGTCCCGCACGGGCCCGTCCAGGCAGGGGGTGGCGAGGGGCGCGAGCTGGGCCATGCGAACGGACCAGCGCTGCCAGTCGGCGGTGTCGGTGAGGTCCTCGCCGGCTTCGGGCGGGACGGTGGCCACGGGGTTGCCGGCGTAGCCGCGCGTACGGGCCAGGAGTTGTGCGGTCGCCCAGTCGCGCCAGGCGGCGGTGCGCTCGTCGGGGCGGGCGGAGGGACCGCTGCCTGGCACCGGGAAGGTCTCGAAGGAACGGGCGACGGCGGCCGCGTCGGCGGCGTGGAAGGGGGCGCCCGTCAGGACGTGGGGGGTGAAGGTGTCGGCTCCGATCACCCGGACGGCGGCCAGGGCCGCGAGTGCGTCGGGCGAGCTGCTGTCGAGGTGCGGGGCGACGAGCGCCACGCCCCCCGCGCCCCGGAGGGCACGGAGGACGCGGGACGCGAGTTCGTCGGCCGCCGCGGCGTAGGCCGCACGGGAACTCACTTGCCCTTCGGCTCCTTCGGCTCCTTGGGAGACAGCAGGAGGAGGGCGAGGAGGAAGCCTGCGGCCTCCGGCGCGGGCAGTGGAGCCCCGCTCACGGCGGCTTCCGGCTCCACCATCAGGGAGCCGATCGCGGCCGTTCCGGCCGGATTCGCAAGGGGTCGGAGGGTTTCTTGGGCGAGCATGTGCGCCTCCTCTAGGAGATGCGGTCGGGATTGTCATCACTTAATCAGTGATGTCTGAAAAATTAGGCTAAGCACGACTTTTGGGTTCCGCAGCTCGAGACACGCCGGGGCCCGCGGCGAGCCGTCCGTTGGGGCGCATGGCGGAGGCGAAGGGCACTCACGGGGGAATCGGGGAATCGGGGGCGCCGGGGGAAATCGAGGGGCGCCAAGAAGGGATCAAGGGCGCCAAGGTGAAGTCGAGGGCGCGCGCAGGGGAATCGGGGCGGAGCCTGGGGGAGTGGTGAGAAGGAAGGGAAAAGTGGGGGATGTGACGGGTGATTCTCCGAAATTTCCACCATTCGGGTGAACTGCGAAGGCTGGGGTGTGGCGGGGTGACTGGTGCGGCATGGTCTGAAAATAAGCTGGCACGCCACCCGGGCGGGGCCCTTGGGATGGGAGTCTTCGATGACCACCTCCGAGTCGGTGTGGACCTGTCCGTTCCGCCACGATGAGGCCCTGGAGTTCGACCCCTTCCTGGCCCGGCTGCGCAGCGAGCCGCCGATCACCCGCATCCCCATGCCCCGCGGGGATGGCGCGGGCGATGCCGCGGAGGACGGGCCGGGGGGTTCCGCGGCGCCCGGAGCCGGAGGCCCGGCGTCCGGCACCGCCTGGCTCGTGACGGGCCACCGCCACGTCCGCGCGGTCACTGCCGACCGCCGCTTCAGCCGTGCCGCCCTGATCGGCCGCGGTCTGCCGCCCGTCACGCCCGATCTCGTCGACCACGCCGAGTCGATCAATCTCATGGACCCGCCGGCCCACAGCCGCCTGCGCGGTCTCCTGGCCGGCGCATTCGGCGAGCGCCAGGTCGAGGAGCTGCGCCCGCGCACCCGGCGCACGGTGGAGGGCCTGCTCGACGCCATGGCCGACCACGGCTCCCCGGCCGACGTCTCCGACTGGCTGGCCGCCCCGCTCCCGCTGAACACGGTCTTCGAGCTGCTCGACGTCCCCGGGCCGGACCGTGCCCCGCTGCGCCGCTGGGCCACGGCGATGATGTCCCCCGGCACCCCCGACTGCGCGGCGGCCGCCGAAGGGAAGGCCGGACTCCGCGCGTATTTCGCCGAGTTGACCGCGGCGCGCCGCCGTCACCCCGGCGGCGACCTGCTCAGCGCCCTGGCTGCGGTGCGCGAGGACGGCGAGTTCCTGGACGCCCGCGAGGTCGCGGTGATGGGCATGCTCCTGCTCGTCACCGGCCACAACACCAGCGCCCACCAGATCAGCAACATCATCTACACCCTGCTCACCCACCCGGAGCAGCTGGCCCGCCTGCGGGCCCGTCCCGAGCTGCTGCCGGCCGCCGTCGAGGAGCTCCTGCGCTTCATCCCGTACCGGCAGGGGGTGGGCATCCCCCGCCAGGCCACGGAGGACGTGGAGCTGGACGGCGTCACCATCCGCGCGGGCGAGACCGTCCACGTCTCGTACCTCGCGGCCAACCGCGACGAGCTCGTCTACGACCGTCCCGACGAACTGGACCTCGAGCGGCAGGGCGCGCCCGCCCACCTCACCTTCGGGCACGGCACGCACCACTGCCTCGGAGCCCCGCTGGCACGCATGGAGCTCCAGGTCGCCATCGGCACGCTGCTCACCCGTTTTCCCGACCTGCGCCTGGCCGTTCCGGCGGAGGAGGTGCGGTGGAACACCGGTTCGATCTGGCGGTTCCCCCTCGCCTTGCCCGTCGCCTGGTAGAGCGACCGGCGCGGCGCACCGACGGGGCGCCCGGCCCACCGCCCGCGCAGGGCGGCGGACCCGGTGCCCGGTAAGTCCACCGGTCAAGTCCCCTGGACCGGTAAGTCCCTGGTAAGGAGGCAGTCATGGCTACGCTCTGCCGACCGGCCATCGCCGTACCCGAGCACGTCATCACCATGGAGGAGACCCTGCAGCTGGCTCGGACGCTGCACGCCGACCACCCGCAGCTGCCGCTGGCCCTGCGGCTGATCGGCAACACCGGAGTCCAGACCCGGCACATCCTCCAGCCCATCGAGGACACCCTCAAGCACCCGGGCCTCACCTGGCGCAACAACCTCTACGAGACCGAGGCCAAGGCCCGGGTCCCCGCAGTCGTCCGGCGGGCCCTGGAGCACGCGGAACTCACCCCGCATGACATCGACTTGATCGTCTACGTCTCGTGCACCGGCTTCATGATGCCGTCCATGACCGCCTGGCTCATCAACACCATGGACTTCCCGGTCACCACCAGACAGTTGCCCATCGCCCAGCTCGGCTGTGCCGCGGGCGGTGCCGCCATCAACCGTGCACACGACTTCTGCACCGCCTACCCCGGTGCCAACGCCCTCATCGTCGCCTGCGAGTTCTGCTCGCTGCTCTACCAGCCCACCGACCTCGGCGTCGGCAACCTCCTGTCCAACGGCCTCTTCGGCGACGCCCTCGCCGCGGCCGTGGTGCGCGGGGAGGGCGGCGAAGGCGTGCGCCTGGAGCGCAACGGCTCCCACCTGGTGCCGGACACCGAGGACTGGATCTCCTACGCGGTCCGCGACACCGGCTTCCACTTCCTGCTCGACAAGCGGGTCCCGGGCACGATGGCCATGCTCGCCCCCGCCATGCGCGACATGGCCGAGCCCCACGACTGGAACGTCTCCGAGCTCGACTTCTACATCGTCCACGCGGGCGGGCCGAGGATCCTCGACGACCTGTGCAAGTACCTCGACCTCGCGCCCGAGTGGTTCCGCTACAGCAGGGCCACGCTCACCGAGCGGGGCAACATCGCCAGCGCCGTCATCTTCGACGCACTGGAGCGCCTGTGGGCCGACGGCGGGGTGGCGCACGACGCCCGGGGGGTCATCGCCGGCTTCGGCCCCGGCATCACCGCCGAGATCTCGCTGGGCACGTGGAGCAGCGAGGCGGGCGGCGGTGCGAGGGGCGGGCAGGCGCCGGGCCGCCCGATGCCGCAGCCCGCGTAACCGGCCTCCGGCCGGGCCGGTGGAGCCGGCCGGTCGTGCAGCCCCTCGCCGGTCGCCCGTCAGAGGTCGAATTCGGCCGGGTTGATGCCCAGCGCGAAGCACGCCTCGCGGACGACGGCCTGCTCGGTCTTGTCGAAGTCGCCGTCGGCGCCGCCGATGACGATGCCGATCTGCACGACCGCACGGGCCTCGGTCGGCTTCTTCTGCACCTTGCCGATGGTCTGCATCACGCTGACCTTGCCGAAGTCGAAGTCGGCCGTGAGCTTCTGGCAGTAGTCGTTGAAGCGGGCCTGCAGGTCGTCGGCAGGGAAGTTCTGCAGCACCTCGTTGGTGGCGATCAGCGAGGCGACGCGCTGCCGCTCCGAGGCGTCGATCGAGCCGTCGGCGGCCGCGACCAGGGCGCACATGGCCATGCTCGCGTCCCGGAACGCGCCGCTCTTCAGCTCGTTCTTCTTCGCCACCAGCTGACCCTGCATCGTCGTCGCGGAGTCCTTGAGCCGGTCCCAGAGCGCCATTTGCCGTTTCTCCTCATACATAACGGGGGTGTACGGGGAGAACGGGAGAGAGGGGTACGGAAGTTCCCAAAGTGACATAACAGCGAGAGAAGTGGCGCGAAAGGTTCGTTACGAAGAAGCGAGGCTCGTCACGAAGAGGCTCGTTACGAAGAAGCGAGCGGATCCAGGTGCAGCGGCTGCACCTTGCCCTCCATCATCGCGCCGAGCCCGAGCACCGCGCAGACGTCCGGCTGGTCGGCGATGCGCACGGTCATCCCCGTCGCGTCGGCGATCATCCGGTCCAGGCCCGGCAGCACCGCGCTGCCGCCCGCGAGCATCACCCCGCGGTCGACGAGGTCCGCCACGAGGTCGGGCGGGCAGGAGCGCAGCACGCGGCCGATCGCGTCCAGCACGGCCGTGAGCGGCGTGTGCATCACCTCGCGGACGTCGGCCGTGCTCACCATGACCGTACGGGAGAGCCCGGTTGCCACGTCCCGGCCGCGGACCTCCGCGCTCTCCTCCATGGGGTCCGCGGAGAGCGCGAGGTGCAGCGGGTGCAGCCCCTGCGTGGGCAGCATCAGCTCGTGGCGGCTGCGCAGGTGCTCGACGACCGCGTAGTCCATGGCGTCCCCGCCGACCAGCACCTTCTCCGCCGCCACGATCGCGCCCAGCGACAACACGGCCACCTGGGTGGAGGCCGCCCCGCACACCACGATCATCGTCGCCTCGGGCAGCTCGACGGGCTGCCCGCAGCCCACGGCGGCCGCGATGAGCGTGTCGACCAGCTCCACGCGGCGCGTCCCCAGCCCCATCAGGGTCTCGACGGCCGCGCGGCGGGCGAGCGGATCCGCGTCGTGCGGGATGCAGACCGCGGCGCGCAGCATCGGCTTGCGCCGCCAGGCGCGGCGCACCTTGTCGCTGACGAGGTTGCGGAGCATCCGCTGCGCCATCTCGACGTCGACGACGGTGCCGCCGGACACCGGGCGGACGACGCTGATGTGCGCCGGGGTGCGGCCCGCCATGCCCTCGGCGAGCGTGCCGACCGCGATCAGCGAGCCGGTCCTGGTGTTGACCGCGGCGATCGACGGCTCGTCCACGATCAGGCCGCTGTCGCGGAGGTAGACCCGGGTGCGGGCCGCTCCGAGGTCCACGGCGACGGTGCAGCGCCGCAGCTGCTCAAGACTGAAGGACGTCATGGCAGGGCCTCCCCTGGAGCGGCGGTCGGGATACGGGGGAGGGCCGCCGCCGCCGGGCGTCCCTGGGCTCATCGTGCGCGGCGGGGCGGGAAACCGCCCGCCCGGGTGGGCCGGACGGGGGACGGAGTGGCCCGCATGGCCGATACCGGGTTGACGGACCGTCAGGGCAGGGGGCGCCGGGACGGGGGTGTCAGGACAGGGCTGCTTCCGCGGTGGCCGGCTGCGGTCCCTTCGCGTCGGCGTAGCACTCCACGACCGCCGTCGTGAACGGGAACAGCACGGGCGTCTCCCCGAAGACGACGTCCGCAGCACGGCGCGAGGCGGTGCGGATGGCCTCGGCGGCTACGGCCGCCTCGGCTTCGGGGCAGTGCACGATGACCTCGTCGTGCTGGAAGAAGACCAGCTCGGCGCGGAGCCCCGCGAGCTCCTGGCGCAGGGCCGCGAGCATCGCCAGGGCCCAGTCGGCGGCGCTTCCCTGCACCACGAAGTTCCGCGTGAAACGGCCGCGGGCCCGGCCGGCCGGGGTGCTGCCGTAGCCGGGCGCGGAATTCTCGTCCGGGGACTGGGGCAGGCCGGCCTCGTCGGGCAGGGCCGTGGAGGCCGGCGGGCACGTACGCCCGAGCCACGTCCGTACGAGGCGGCCCTCCTCGCCCGCCCGCGCCGCGTCGTCCACCAGGGCGACGGCCGCGGGGAAGCGGCGGCGCAGGTCCGCGAGGTGCTTCAGGCCGTCGCCGGACGTCTGCCCGTAGACGGCGCCGAGCATCGCCATCTTGGCCCGCTCGCGGTCACCGGCGAAGGCCCGGTCGGACAGGGCCGCGTACAGATCGCGCTCGCCGCTCGCCGCCTCCATCAGCCCCGGGTCGCGGGAGACGGCGGCGAGGATGCGCGGCTCCATCTGATCGGCGTCCGCGACCACCAGCCGCCACCCGGGGTCGGCGACGACGGCCCGGCGCACGACGCGCGGGATCTGCAGCGCGCCCCCGCCGTTGGTCGTCCAGCGGCCCGAGACGGAACCGCTCGGCACGTACTCGGCGCGGAAACGGCCCTCGCGCACCCACGTCTGCAGCCAGGAGCGGCCGTGGGCCGTGTGCAGCCGGTAGAGCTTCTTGTACTGCAGCAGGGGCTCGACGGCGGGGTGGTCGATCGCCTTGAGCTCCCACGCGCGCGTGGACGACAGGGAGATGCCCTGGCGGGCGAAGGCCCGGGTGATGTCCGCGGGCAGATCCGGCCGTACGCGCCCGCCCTCCTCGCCGAACGCGGCGGACACGGCCTCCGCCAGCTCGGCCAGCCGCCGGGGCTCCAGCCCGCCCGGGAAGTGCTCCCCGAGCAGCTCGTCCAGCAGGGCGCGGTGGACGTCGGCCCGCCACGGCAGGCCCGCCCGGTGCATCTCGGCGGCGACCAGGGTGCCCGCGGACTCCAGGGCGAGGAGGAGCAGCATCCGCCCGCGGTACTCACCCGCCCCCGCGCGGGCGATCTGCGCGGCATGGACCTCGACCAGCGCGTCCAGCGGATCCGTGCCGGGCGGCAGCGGCACGGGCCCCGGCTCGAACAGCGACGGCTGCCCGCCGGCGGCCCGTGGCGGCGGATCGGCGGGCACGGGCAGTCCGCGCAGCCGCGCCCACGCGGCAGCAAGCGACCGGGGCTGCCCCGACTGGCCCTCCTCGTGCCCCACGAGCAGGCTCTCGGCCGCCTCCACGTCGTAACACCGCTCGACGCGCAGCCCGGCCGCGAGGAGCTGCGGGTAATGGTGCGCGGTGGACCGCCACACCCACCGCTCCACGTGCGGATGCGACCGCACCGCCTCGGCCAGGCTGCCCGCCGACGCGACCGGCCCGACCGGCGCCCCCGCAAGGTCGACGGCACGGAGACGGACACCCCCGTCGCCCGTCTCCGCCACCGCCAACCTCACGCGAATGATCCTGCCAGGGGGGTCTGACAATCGCCCTGACCTGCGGGGTTGCGCGTGCCGGGCTACGTTGGGGACATGACTGGAACCTGGCAGGTGGCAGCGGACGCGGAGGGCCGCCCGGCCCGGCGGGACTGCGCCCACCTGAACGAGGCGGCCGCGGAGGTCACCCCCAGCACGACGGAAGGCTGCGAGGACTGCCTGCGCACGGGCGGCACCTGGGTGCACCTGCGCGAGTGCCTCGTCTGCGGCCACGTCGCCTGCTGCGACAGCTCCCCGAACCGCCACGCGAGCGCCCACGCCCGCACGGAACAGGGCCACGACCTCGCCCGGTCCTTCGAACCGGGCGAGGACTGGGCGTGGTGCTACGCCGATCAGCTGCTGCTGGTACCGGGCTGACGGGGCTCATTCCCCGGCCACGATGCCGATGTCGCCGTCACGCACACCATTAGCTGCCCGCCCGGGGAGCATGCCACTGGTGGCGGCGCGTCGATCAGCGACGGCCGGCGGAACTACATCTCCGGCTCGCATCCCACCCCGAACGCCCGCGGCTGGACCGTGACCACTGCCCCCATCAACGCCAACCGCGATCCCCGCGACACCACGGTCTACGTGGTCTGCACCTGACCTCAGGACTTGCGGGCGACCGCCGTCTGGGCCATGCCCGGGAGGAAGTCCGTGAACAGCTCGTGGATTTCGAGGACGAGCGGGCGGAGGACGCGGAAGCGGGCCAGAGAGATGCCGCGCGTCGTCAGGCGGGCGCCGCGGTCGGCGAGGCGGCGGGTGCGTTCGCGGTCGGGGGAGCGGTCGAAGACCCAGTAGAGGACGAGGCCCATCTGGGAGAGCCACATCAGCTCGGGGAGGATGTCGGCGAGCTCGGCCGGGACCTTGGTCCTGGCGCCGGCGAGGACCTCGCGGTGGACATCGATGGCGGCTTCCCGCGCGTGCTCGGACTCGGCGGAGAAGGGGCTCAGCGGGGAGTCGGGGTCGGCGGCGTTCTTGAAGAACTGGGCCGCGAACTCGTGGTACGGCGTGGCGATGTCCAGCCAGGCCTGCAGGACGCCGGAGAGCCGCGCCTCCAGATCGGTCTCCCGGTCCAGCACCTCGCGGACCGCCGCCCGGTGCTCGGCGGCGATCCGGTCGTAGAAGCCCTGGATCAGGTGTTCCTTGCCGGCGAAGTAGTAGTACGCGTTGCCGACGGAGACGCCGGCCTCCTTGGCGATGGCCCGCATGGTGGTCTTGTCGTAGCCGTGCTCCTGGAAGAGCCGCATCGCGGTTTCCAGGATCAGGGTGCGGGTCTGCTCGCTCTTCGCAGGCCGGGGCTCGTTCTCTGCTGGCACGGTTCAGAGCCTAAGGGGTCCTCTTGAAGCGGAACTGGGTGGTGGTTTCCCGGGAGGGCCTGATGAAGAGGCCGTCGCGGGCGCCCTCGCCGGCGATCGAGAGTTCGAACGTCTCGCCGAGGGTGAGCCGGATCCGCTGGTGGCCGAGCTTGGGCTTCCTCTCCAGGTGCCAGGTTCCGTTGCCGGTGAACCGCCTGGTGGGCTGCTCGTCGTCGTCCTCGGAGAAGGCCGTGGGCACGCCCACGGCGGTGAGCGTGCCGTCCTCGCGGAGGGTCAGCCGCGCTCCTTGGTGGGCGCGCCAGGAGCCGACGAGCTCGCCGGGTTCCGCCCAGCCGGCGGGCGGGCTCAGGAGGATGACCAGGGCGGCCAGCGCGGCCACGGTGCCGA
>NZ_JBAMDC010000231.1:0-10869 GCF_036961605.1 Streptomyces sp. KLMMK | reverse complement strand
GCGAGCGACCCCGCGGGCTCCGCCGCCCTCACCGTCACCGGTCTCGCGGAGCGCACCGGCACGAGCGAGGCCACCGTCGTGCGCACCGCCCGCATCCTCGGCTATCCGGGCTACCGCGACCTGCGGCTCGCCCTCGCCGCGCTCGCCGCGGAGCAGGCGGCCGGCCGCGCCCCGGCCGTCACCGCCGACATCGCGGTCGACGACCCGCTGCCCGCCGTCGTCGCCAAACTCGCCCAGGAGGAGGCGCAGTGCCTGGCGGACACCGCCGCCGCCCTCGACACCGCGCAGCTGGAGGCCGCGGTCGCCGCGCTCGCCGGCGCCCGGCGCATCGACGTCTACGGCATCGGCGCCTCCAACCTCGTCGGCCAGGACCTCGTGCAGAAGCTGCTCCGCATCGGCCTGATCGCCCACGCCCCCGCCGACCCGCACCTCGCCGTCACCAACGCCGTCCAGCTGCGCGCGGGCGACGTCGCCGTCGCCATCACCCACTCCGGCCGCACCACCGACGTCATCGAACCCCTGCGGGTCGCCTTCGAGCACGGCGCGACGACGCTCGCGATCACCGGCCGCCCGGAGGGCGAGATCGCCCAGTACGCGGACCACGTGCTCACCACCTCCTCCGCCCGGGAGAGCGAGCTGCGCCCCGCGGCCATGTCGAGCCGCACCAGTCAGCTCCTCGTGGTGGACTGCCTGTTCATCGGCGTCGCCCAGCAGACGTACGAGTCCGCGGCGCCGGCCCTGTCCGCCTCGTACGAAGCGCTCGCCCACCGCCACGCCCCGCGCTCCCCGCGCTGACCGAAGCCGGCCCGCCCGGCACGCATGGAAAGAGCCGTCCGCCCATGGCCTCTTCTTCTGCTTCGTCATCCGCATCGGCCGCGGGCGCGGCCGCTTCCCCCGCGCCGTCCGGCGCCTCGCCGGCCCCCTCCCCACAGGCGCGCAGCGCCCTCCGCGCCGAGCTCGCCGCCCTCACCACCGAGGCCTTCCGCCCCGACCTCGCGGACATCGACCGGCTGCCCACCCTCGACATCGCCCGGATCATGAACGGCGAGGACGCCGGCGTCCCGGCCGCCGTCGCCGCCCGGCTGCCCGAGATCGCCGCCGCCATCGACGCCACCGCCACCCGCATGGCCCGCGGCGGCCGGCTCGTCTACGCGGGCGCGGGCACCGCCGGCCGCCTCGGCGTGCTCGACGCCAGCGAGTGCCCGCCGACCTTCAACACCGACCCCTCGCAGGTCATAGGCGTGATCGCGGGCGGCGCGGCGGCGCTGGTCACCGCCGTCGAAGGAGCCGAGGACAGCCGGGAGCTGGCCGCGGGCGACCTGGCCGCCCTGGGTGTCGGCCCGGCCGACACCGTCGTCGGCGTCTCCGCCTCCGGCCGCACCCCCTACGCGGTCGGGGCCGTCGAGCACGCCCGCGGCGCCGGGGCGCTGACCATCGGCGTGTCCTGCAACGCCGGTTCGCCCCTCGGCCGGGCCGCCGACCACGCCGTCGAGGTCGTCGTCGGCCCCGAGCTGCTCACGGGCTCGACCCGGCTGAAGGCCGGCACCGCCCAGAAGCTCGTCCTCAACATGCTCTCGACGATCACCATGATCCGGCTCGGCAAGACGTACGGGAACCTGATGGTCGACGTGCGGGCCACCAACGACAAGCTGCGCGCCCGCTCCCGGCAGATCGTCGCCCTGGCCACGGGCGCCTCCGAGCAGGAGATAGAGGCCGCGCTGACGGAGACCGGCGGAGAGGTGAAGCACGCCATCCTCGTCGTCCTGGGCGGTGTGGACGGGCGCACGGCCGCGCGCCTCCTCGACGAGTCGGGCGGTCACCTGCGCACGGCCCTGCGAACAGCACATGGGTAGCCGCACCATGGCACCGGACCCTCCGGACGCGCCCGACGACGGCCCGAGAGGGGAGCGCGGCCGCGGCGCCGGCGCGGCCGCGCTCCTGCCCCTCCTCGGCGGCGCCGGCAACCTCACGTCCGTCACGAACTGCATGACGCGGCTGCGGGTGACCGTCCGGGACCCGTCGGCCGTCCGGCGCGACGAACTGCGGGCCC
This sequence comes from Streptomyces sp. KLMMK, assembly GCF_036961605.1. Lineage (NCBI taxonomy): Bacteria > Bacillati > Actinomycetota > Actinomycetes > Kitasatosporales > Streptomycetaceae > Streptomyces > Streptomyces sp. KLMMK. Next base: position 8,819 of record NZ_JBAMDC010000231.1, on the reverse strand, counting down.
TTCCCGGGGTGCTGGGCATCGTCGGGGACGGCGCGGCCCTGCAGATCGTGCTCGGTCCGGGCACGGTGGCCAAGGTCGCGCCGGAGCTCGCGCGACACGTGAACGCGGCCACCGCGGCAGGTGCGGCAGGTGCGGCCCCGGAGACCGTCACCGCGGAAGCCCTGGCCGAGCGCGGCGCGGCGCTCCGGGCCGAGCGCAGGGCCCGCAACGCCACCCCGGCCAAGGAGTTCCTGCGCCGGATCGCCCAGATCTTCGTCCCGCTGATCCCCGCCCTGATCGGCTGCGGCATCGTGGCGGGCCTGGCCGGGCTCCTCTCCAACCTCCACTGGCTGCCCGCGCTGGCCCCCGCGCTGACCGCGTGCGCGTCGGGCTTCATGTCCCTGATCGCGGTCTTCGTCGGCTACAACACGGCGAAGGAGTTCGGCGGCACCCCCGTCCTGGGCGGGGCCGTCGCGGCGATCATCGTGTTCCCGGGCGTGGACCGGGTGAGCGCGTTCGGCGAGAAGCTCGTGCCCGGCCAGGGCGGGGTGCTCGGTGCGCTGGCCGCGGCCCTGCTCGCCGCGCACGTGGAGCGGTGGTGCCGCCGCCGCGTCCCCGAGGCCCTGGACGTGCTGGTCACCCCGACGGTGACCGTTCTGGTCGCGGGCCTGGTCACGCTGTACGGGCTGATGTACGCGGCGGGCGAGGTCGCCACGGCCATCGGCCGCTTCGCCGACTGGCTGCTCGCGAACGGCGGGGCGGCGGCGGGCTTCGTCCTCGGCGGGCTGTTCCTGCCCCTGGTGATGCTGGGCCTGCACCAGGCCCTCATCCCCATCCACACGACCCTGATCCAGGAGCAGGGCTCCACGGTGCTGCTGCCGATCCTCGCGATGGCGGGCGCCGGCCAGGTGGGAGCGGCCCTCGCCCTCTACGTCCGCCTGCCGCACAACACCTCGGTGCGCCGGACGATCCGGTCCGCGATGCCGGCCGGCCTCCTGGGCATCGGCGAGCCCCTGATCTACGGCGTCTCCCTGCCGCTGGGCCGCCCGTTCGTCACCGCCTGCGTCGGCGGCGCGTTCGGAGGAGCGTTCGTGGGGCTGCTGGGGCAGCTGGGCGACACGGTCGGCTCGACGGCCATCGGCCCGTCGGGCTGGGCCCTGTTCCCGCTGCTGCAGGGCGGCCACGGCCTGGGCCGGGCAGTGGCGGTCTACGGGGCGGGCCTGCTGGCGGGCTACGCGGCGGGATTCGCGGCGACGTACGCGTTCGGGCTGAGCCGCCGGTCGCTGCGCGAGCTGAACGCAGAACACCCCGCAGAGAACAACGGATAGAACAGCGGATGGAACAACGGATGGAACAACGGCCCGAGGGCGGCACCCCCCTGGTGGGGGGCACCGCCCTCGGGCGCGTACAGCGTCAGGACAGGTGATCCGTCAGGATCAGAAGTCCATGTCACCGCCGGGCATGCCGCCCGGAGCGGCCGCGGCGGCCTTCTCCGGCTTGTCGGCGATGACGGCCTCGGTGGTGAGGAAGAGCGCAGCGATGGACGCGGCGTTCTGCAGGGCGGAGCGGGTGACCTTGGCCGGGTCGATGATGCCCTCGGCGACCAGGTCGACGTACTCGCCCGTGGCGGCGTTGAGACCGTGGCCCGGGGTCAGGTTGCGCACCTTCTCCACGACGACGCCGCCCTCGAGACCGGCGTTGACCGCGATCTGCTTGAGCGGGGCCTCCAGGGCCAGCTTGACGGCGGCGGCACCGGTGGCCTCGTCGCCCTCGAGCTCCAGCTTCTCGAACACCTGGGAGGCCTGCAGCAGGGCCACGCCACCACCGGCGACGATGCCCTCCTCGACGGCCGCCTTCGCGTTGCGAACGGCGTCCTCGATGCGGTGCTTGCGCTCCTTGAGCTCGACCTCGGTCGCGGCACCGGCCTTGATGACGGCCACGCCGCCGGCCAGCTTCGCGAGGCGCTCCTGGAGCTTCTCGCGGTCGTAGTCCGAGTCGCTGTTCTCGATCTCGGCGCGGATCTGGTTGACGCGGCCCTGGACCTGGTCGCTGTCACCGGCACCGTCGACGATGGTCGTCTCGTCCTTGGTGATGACGACCTTGCGGGCGCGGCCGAGCAGGTCGAGACCGGCGTTCTCCAGCTTGAGGCCGACCTCCTCGGAGATGACGGTGCCACCGGTGAGGATGGCGATGTCACCGAGCATGGCCTTGCGGCGGTCGCCGAAGCCCGGGGCCTTGACGGCGACGGACTTGAAGGTGCCGCGGATCTTGTTCACGACGAGCGTGGACAGGGCCTCGCCCTCGACGTCCTCGGCGATGATCAGCAGCGGCTTGCCGGACTGCATGACCTTCTCCAGGAGCGGCAGCAGGTCCTTGACCGAGCCGATCTTGGAGTTGACGATCAGGATGTACGGGTCGTCGAGGGACGCCTCCATACGCTCCATGTCGGTGGCGAAGTACGCCGAGATGTAGCCCTTGTCGAAGCGCATACCCTCGGTGAGCTCCAGCTCCAGACCGAAGGTCTGGGACTCCTCGACGGTGATGACGCCTTCCTTGCCGACCTTGTCCATGGCCTCGGCGATGAGCTCGCCGATCTGGGTGTCGGCGGCGGAGATGGAGGCGGTGGAGGCGATCTGCTCCTTGGTCTCCACGTCCTTGGCCTGCTCGAGCAGGGCACCGGAGACGGCCTCGACGGCCTTCTCGATACCGCGCTTCAGCGCCATCGGGTTGGCACCCGCGGCGACGTTGCGCAGGCCCTCGCGGACCAGGGCCTGGGCCAGGACGGTCGCGGTCGTCGTGCCGTCACCGGCGACGTCGTCCGTCTTCTTCGCGACCTCCTTGACCAGCTCGGCGCCGATCTTCTCGTACGGGTCCTCGAGCTCGATCTCCTTGGCGATGGAGACACCATCGTTGGTGATCGTGGGGGCGCCCCACTTCTTCTCGAGGACGACGTTGCGGCCCTTGGGGCCGAGGGTGACCTTGACGGCGTCGGCGAGCTGGTTCATCCCGCGCTCGAGACCGCGCCGTGCCTCCTCGTCGAACGCGATGATCTTGGCCATGTGAAGTGGTCCTCCCAGGACGGGGTGGAGACTGCTCCGGACCGCACTGGCGCCCGCGACGGACGGCCTGCGCACCCTGCGGTTCCTTGCCCCGCCTGGCATGCGGACCTCACCGACGGTCCAAATCTGTCACTCTCACTCGGAGAGTGCTAAGCCCAATGATTAGCACTCGACCAGGGAGAGTGCAAGCGCCTCGGGGGGACAGTCACGCCCACGGGGCGCCCGGAGCAGGGGCCCCAGGCAGCCGTACCCACCCCACGCGCCCCGCACACGCGCGAGGGGCTCGCACCCCGTCGGGTGCGAGCCCCTCTGCAAACCGAGCGAGCCGGTGGTCGATGCGCCGCGATCAGACCTGCTGCAGCTTCACCATGTCCGCCTGCGGCCCCTTCTGGCCCTGCGAGATCTCGAACTCGACCCGCTGACCCTCCTCGAGGGTGCGGTAGCCGTCCATCTGAATCGCGCTGTAGTGGACGAATACATCCGCACCACCGTCGACCGCGATGAAGCCGTAGCCCTTCTCCGCGTTGAACCACTTGACGGTGCCCTGAGCCATGCCTAACTCCCCTATTACTGGCCCTTGCGCAGGACCGCACTTCGCGGACCCGGGTCAGACCTCACCCCCTGGCAGCCCAGTGGGTGTGCGCCGGAACGCGTCGACCGCGGCTGAATGTATCTGCACGGATGCCGTCTGCAACAGGTCACTCGGACGAGAATTCCGGGCATGGCCGATCGAGGAAATCGGCTGAACTCCGGGTATTTCAGGGCAAGTCGGGCCGGGTATAACGCAACCAACCCGGCATTTCGTGCACACACTTCGCGCACAACTTGACGGGTTCTCATATGCGTTCGGCACTGACGCCGGGCGGGGATCGTCCCAACTGTATCGCGCTCAACAGGCGGAATCGCCCCGTCCGCTTTACGGACGGGGCGATTCCGGGGACGTCGTGCGGCAATAACGGAAGAACCCTGTGAAACCTCAGCCGCCCGCGACGGCCGGGATGACGGAGACGGCGGAGCCGTCCGGGGTGGGGGTCTGCAGCCCCTGCTCGAAGCGGACGTCGTCGTCGTTGACGTAGACGTTGACGAACCGGCGCAGCTTGCCGGCGTCGTCGAGCACGCGGGCCGCAATGCCGGAGTGGTTCTTCTCCAGGGACTGGAGGACATCGGCGAGGGTCGCGCCTTCGGCGGAGACCTCGGCCTTCCCGCCGGTGTAGGTGCGGAGGATGGTGGGGATGCGGACGGTAACGCTCATGGGAAAACCTTCCGGAGAGATTGTGGGCGGCTGTTCCGCAGGGCTGGGGGGACCCCGGACGGGGTTTGGGGGAGGGCGGGCACAACCGGCCCGCAGACGTCACCTGCAGACGTCAGACGGCAGCAAGCCCCGCGGCGCGGAACGCCTCCAGCGACGGCCGGATCGTCGCCGTCGGCCCCGCCGCAACGGCATCGAGCGTCTTCAGCCCGTCGCCCGTATTGAGCACGACGGTCGTCAGGGAGGGGTCGAGCAGCCCGCTCTCGATCAGCTTCCGCGTCACGCCGACCGTCACCCCGCCCGCCGTCTCGGCGAAGATCCCCTCGGTCCGGGCCAGCAGCCGGATCGCGTCCACGATCTGCTCATCGGTGACGTCCTCCACCGCCCCGCCCGTCCGCCGCGCGATATCCAGCACGTACGGCCCGTCGGCCGGGTTGCCGATGGCGAGGGACTTCGCGATCGTGTCCGGCTTCACCGGCCGCACCACGTCGTGCCCGTCCTTGAACGCGCGGGCGACCGGCGAGCAGCCCTCCGCCTGCGCTCCGAAGATCTTGTACGGGCGGTCCTCGACCAGACCCAGCGCGACGAGCTCCTTCAGCCCCTTGTCGATCTTCGTGAGCTGTGAGCCCGAGGCGATCGGCACGACGATCTGGTCCGGCAGCCGCCAGCCCAGCTGCTCGCAGATCTCGTAGGCGAGCGTCTTGGACCCTTCGCCGTAGTACGGCCGGAGGTTGACGTTGACGAAGCCCCAGCCCTCCCCCAGCGGGTCGCCGATCAGTTCGCTGCAGAAGCGGTTGACGTCGTCGTACGTGCCCTCGATGCCGACGAGGTCGCCGCCGTAGACCGCGGCCATGACGACCTTCCCGGCCTCCAGGTCGTGCGGGATGAAGACGCACGACTTGAACCCGGCCCGGGCGGCCGCGGCCCCGACCGCACCCGCGAGGTTCCCGGTCGAGGAGCACGACAGCGTCGTGAAGCCGAAGGCGCGGGCGGCCTCGACCGCGATCGCCACGACCCGGTCCTTGAAGGAGTGCGTCGGGTTGCCGGAGTCGTCCTTGACGTACAGGCCGCCCGTCACGCCCAGCTCGCGGGCGAGGTTGTCGGCCTTGACGAGCTTGGTGAGGCCGGGGTTGAGGCTGGGCTTGCCCGCGACGTCGGCGGGGACGGGCAGCAGGGGGGCGTAGCGCCAGATGTTCGCGGGGCCGGCCTCGATGCGCTCGCGCAGGTCAGCTGCTTGACCGGGCCCGCCGGCGGGCAGTTCGTAGGCGACTTCGAGGGGGCCGAAGCACAGGGCGCAGGCGAAGATGGGACCGAGGTCGAAGCGCTCTCCGCACTCGCGGCAGGAGAGTGCCACGGCGGGTCCGAGGTCCACAGAAGTGGTGGAGGGTTCAACAGACTGCACAGCCATGGAGGCGAGGCCCTTTCTCCTCATCTTCCCCGTGGCGAACGTCGCCACGAGACGGAATTGGCACCTTCCCCGCCGGGAGCCTCGCCGTGGAACGGTGAGACCGGCTGGAGGGTTGCCGGGGCTTCAACGGGCCGTGTCCCTCTGCCCCTCTGGATGAGCGGTATGGCACTGGGCGGGGCCCAGGCGTTTGTGCACGCGGCGACCCCCGACATAGGACGGCGGTCCGCGTTGTTCAAGACTGTAACGGAAGGGACGGCCCGTTGAGAGGGGCGTCCGCACCGCGAGATGCGTCACAGAACGCGTCGCAGAACGTCCGTGAGACAGGGAGTCGTACACGTGCTGGAAGAGGTGGAGCGCTGGCTGGCCGAGCGGTCCTGGTCCGCTGCTGATCGTCCGCTCGACGTGCTTCTGGCCGCCAAGCGGGCCTCCGGCACCACGGTGAGCGTCGTCCTGCCGGCGCTGAACGAGGAGCCGACGGTCGGCACCATCGTGGCGACGATCCGCCGCGAGCTGATGTCGGACGCGGTGCCGCTGGTGGACGAGCTGGTGGTGGTCGACTCGGGCTCCACGGACCGCACGGCCGAGGTCGCAGCAGAGGCCGGGGCGCGCGTGGTGCACCGGGACGAGGTGCTGCCGAGCCTGCCCGCACTGCCGGGCAAGGGCGAGGTGCTGTGGCGCTCCCTGCTGGCGACGACGGGCGACATCGTCTGCTTCGTGGACGCCGACCTGCGCGAGTTCTCGGCGGACTTCGTGTCGGGGATCGTGGGGCCGCTGCTGACGGACCCCGGCGTGCACTTCGTCAAGGCGATGTACGACCGCCCGCTGGGCACGGAATTCGATGTGCCCGGCTCCGCCAGGACCGCCGGCCAGGGCGGCCGGGTGACCGAGCTCGTGGCCCGCCCCCTGCTGAACCTGCACTGGCCGCAGCTGGCCGGTTTCGTGCAGCCGCTCGGCGGCGAGTACGCGGCCCGCCGGTCCCTGCTGGAGCAGCTGCCGTTCCCCGTCGGCTACGGCGTGGAGCTGGGCCTTCTGGTGGACGCGCTGCACACGGTCGGGCTGGGGGCGCTGGCCCAGGTGGACGTGGGCGTGCGCAAGCACCGCCACCAGGACGGGCAGGCGCTGGGCCGGATGGCCGCCGCCATCTACCGCACCGCACAGCTCCGGCTGGCCCGGGGGCACCTGGTGCGACCTGCGCTGACACAGTTCGAACGAACCCCGGAGGGCTTCGTTCCGCGGACGTACGCGGTGGACACGGAGGAGCGGCCGCCGATGGCCGGAATACCCGAGTACGCCCAGCGACACGCCGCGTAAGCGTACGTTTGAGCGGTTCTTCCCGCGGCAAGGCTGGCCACATGGTCGCTGAGCACGTGCACGCCACATCGATCGCCGCCGCGCCGATCGTCGTCGCCTCCAACCGGGGCCCGGTCTCGTACCGGCGCAGCGAGGACGGCACCCTCGTGGCCGGGCGCGGCGGCGGCGGGCTCGTCTCCGGGCTCAGCTCGATACAGCGCGACGCCGAGGGCGGCGCCGCGGTGTGGGTGTGCGCGGCCCTGGGCGAGGGCGACCGCGAGGCGGCCCGCGCCGCCGGCCGAAGACTCGCCACGGACGACACCGGCGGCCACCACGTGCGGATGCTCGACATCCCGCCGGACACCTTCGCCGCCGCGTACAACGGCATCGCCAACTCGGTGCTGTGGTTCGTGCACCACATGCTCTACCAGACGCCCCTGGAGCCCTCCTTCGACCGGGAGTTCCGGGCCCAGTGGGCGGCCTACGAGGAGTACAACGCGGCGTTCGCGGACGCCGTCGCCGAGGAGGCCGCGCAGGGCGCCGCGGTGCTCATCCAGGACTACCACCTGGCGCTCGTGCCGGGCCTGCTCCGGGCGCGCCGCCCCGACCTGCGCATCGGCCACTTCTCGCACACCCCCTGGGCCCCGCCGGACTACTTCCGCATGCTGCCGGACGACGTGGCCGGGCAGCTGCTGCGCGGTGTCCTCGGCGGCGACCGGGCCGGCTTCCTGACCCGGCGCTGGGCCGAGGCGTTCGCCGCGTGCTGCGCGGACGTGCTGGGCGCGGAGGTCGTCCGGGACGGCGAGGGCCGCGACGCCGAGGTGCGCTTCGAGGGGCGGACGACGCGGCTGGGCGTGCACGGGCTCGGCGCCGACGGCGACTTCCTGCGCGAGCGGGCGCACCGGGCGGACGTCGAGGAGCGCATGGCGGCGCTCAGGTCGCAGATCGGCCCGGGCCGCCGGGCGATCGTGCGCGTGGACCGCACGGAGCTGTCCAAGAACATCGTGCGCGGGCTGTACGCGTACCGGCGGCTGCTGGAGGAGCACCCGCAGTGGCGCGGCAAGGTCGTGCACGTCGCCTTCGCCTACCCCTCCCGCCAGGACCTCGCCGTCTACCGCGAGTACACCGCCGAGGTGGAGCGGGTCGCCCGCGGGATCAACGCCGAGTTCGGCACGGAGGGCTGGGAGCCGGTCGCCCTGCACGTCAAGGACGACTTCGCGCGCTCGCTGGCCGCGTACCGGCTCGCGGACGTGGCGCTGGTCAACCCCATCCGCGACGGGATGAACCTCGTCGCCAAGGAGGTGCCGGTGGTCTCCGACCACGGCTGCGCGCTGGTGCTCTCGCGCGAGGCGGGGGCGGCGGCCGAGCTGGGCGACGAGGCGATCACCGTCAACCCGTACGACGTGGAGGCCACGGCCCGCGCGCTGCACCTGGCGCTGCTGATGGACCCCGGGGAGCGGGCGGAGCGCACCAAGCGGCTGGCCGCGGCGGCGACGGCGCTGCCGCCGGCCCGGTGGTTCACGGATCAGCTGCGGGCGCTGTGACGCGCCGGAGTGCGGGCCGCAGCGTTCCGGGCCCCGTCTGAGCGGCCCGCGCTTCGGCGCCCCGGGCTGCCCGCATCCGGGCACGGGTAGCCATGGCGCATGTCGAATGTCCCACGTTGGGCCGTGCTTGCCACGGCGTGCGCCGCCGCCCTGACCGCGGTCGCCGGCTGCTCCTCGGACTCCTCCAAGAACGACGACGGCAAGCAGGCCAAGGGGGCGACGGGGGCCTCCGCGGCGCCGTCCGGCTCGTCGTCCGGCTCGTCGTCCGGCTCGTCGGCGAACGCGTCGGC
>NZ_JBAMDC010000230.1:0-10896 GCF_036961605.1 Streptomyces sp. KLMMK | reverse complement strand
TCGCCGAGGTCCTCCGCGACCGCACCGTCCGGGCGGTCTCCGGCACGGCCGCCGACCGGGCGCCGGAGGCCACGCGGTGGGCCTGCGAGGCGGCCGTACGGCTGACGTTGTCCTATGTCGTCGTCCCGGGCGCGTCGGACGAGGAGGCCGCCGGGCACGTCGCCCGTCTGGTCCGCACCCTGGTGGGCGAGCGGGCGACGGAAGCACCCCGTCCGGAGCAGTGACCGGCCGGGGCGGTGGTCACTTCAGCGGCTGCTTCAAGGGTTGCTTCAGGGGGTTGCTTCAGGGGTTACTTCAGGGGTTACTTCAGCCATCCGATCCGGACGCTGTTCTCGTCGCCCAGCCCCGGCGCGCCGGTGTTGGCCAGGCCCTTGCGGATCGCGATGATCTGGGGCCGCTGGTAGAGCGGCACCGAGTGGCCGAGCTCCCAGACCTTGGCGTCCGCCTCGTTGTACAGCGCGACCTGCTTCGCGGCGTCCGTGGTCCGGGACGCCTCCACCATCAGCTTGTCCACCTCGGGGGACGAGACCCGGCCGTAGTTGGTGAAGGCGTTGTCGCCGTCCGGCTGCCGGTAGTCCTGGTAGGAACTGGAGCGGTAGATCCGGTCGACCTGGCGGAACTGCGTGAGGTCGTAGTTGCCCCGGTGGACGTACCGGTCGAAGTAGTCGTCGCCCGGGACCTTGCGCAGGCCGACCTTGATGCCGATCTCGCCGAGCATCTGCTGGGTGAGCTTGGCCTGGTCCTCGGCGAGCGGGACCGCGTCGGCGGGCATCACGTACTCCAGGACGAGCGGCTTGCCGTCCTTGGTGCGCGGCTTGCCGGCGCCCTCCTCCTTCCAGCCCGCCTCGTCCAGCAGCTTCTTCGCCCGGGCGACGTCCCGCTTGCCGAAGGAGCCGGCGTTGTCCCGGTAGCCCTCCTGGTTCGGCATGAAGAAGTGGTTGTTGACGACCTTGGGCCGGAACGGCAGGTCCTTGCCCGCCACCTTCGCCAGCGCCTCGCGGTCGACGCCCAGCGCCACGGCCTGGCGCGCCTTGACGTCCTGGAGCGGCCCCCGGGCGCCGTTCATGCTGAGCGTGACCTGGTCCCAGCGCGCGCCGATGCGTATGTCGGTGCCCTGGTCGCCCTTCAGGCGCTGGTACGCCTCGGGAGTGGAGGCCGGGGCGTCGTCGATCTCCTTGTTGAGGTAGGCGTCGGTGCGGGCCTTGCTGTCCATGGCCCAGAAGATGTACTTGTCCAGCTTCGGCTTCTCGCCCCACCAGGCGGGGTCCGGGATCAGGGTGATGGTCTTCGCGGTCCTGTCGTACTGGCCGACCTTCCAGGCGTTGCCGGTGACCGGCACCTGACCTGCCCAGCTCTTGTTGAAGCTGTCCGGGGTCGCGTTGAGGGAGGCCGGGAGCAGCGGGTCGAAGAGCATCTGCCAGTCGGCGAAGGGGGTCGCGAAGGTGACCCGCACCTCGTGCTCGTCCTTGCCCTGCCCGACCTCGGCGATCTGGTCGTAGCCACTGGTGGAGGCGACCTGGTAGCCCTTGTCCTTGCCGCTGAGCGCCTTCCACTGGGCCTCGAAGTCGGCGACGCCCAGCGGCTTTCCGTCCGACCACTTGGCCTTGGGGTTGAGCTCGTACGACACCACCTGCGGGTCGGTGGAGACGACCTTCGCGGAGGCCAGGTAGTCCGGGTTGGAGTGCGGGACGCCCTTCGCGTCGAAGGTGAACAGGTCGGGCTCGACCAGGGCGGTGATCGCCGCCGCGTCGCCCTGGGTGCCGTCCGTCTGGTTGGGGTTGTACTGGTTGATCCACTGCTGGATCGAGACCTTGTGGACGCCGCCCTGCTTCAGGTCCTCCGCCGGGTGCGGGTTGAGGTCCTGGGCGCCGACCGCCGGGGCCGCCTTGTCCTGCGCGCCGTCGTCCGAGGACTTCCCCGAGCCGCTGCCGCAGGCGGTGACCACCAGCGCGGCGGAGACGGCCGCGGCCGCTAGGGCGGTGGCTCTGACGGGCCTGATCATGGCGGGTTTCCTCTCATGGGGGACGGACGGCCCGGCCACCGTAAGCACGTCACTGCCGCCTCAACAGGCCCATACGGTCAAGCGTTTACAGTATTTATCGCGCACGAAACACATCCGAAACAGAAAGAAACCGAACGGTAGGTTCCGCCGGATAGTGTCACCCACCGTGCTCGCCTATCTGACGAAACGACTCGGCTACTATGCGCTGCTTTTGGCCGTGGCCGTCTTCCTGTCGTACGTGCTGTCGTCGCTGGCGCTCTCCCCGCGCGGGTACTTCGAAGGCCGCCAACCGCCGCCCCCCGCCGAGTCGGTGGAGGCGCAGCTGACCGCGCTCGGGATCAATGACCGCACGCCCCTGCTGGAACGATTCGGCACCTGGGCCTCGCACGCCGTGCGCGGGGACTTCGGGCGGACCATCGACAGCAGCAGCGTGGGCGAGGAGTTCGGCCGCCGGGTCGGCGTCAGCCTGCGGCTGCTGCTCGCGGGCACCCTGCTCGGCACCGTGGCAGGCATCCTCGCGGGCGCCTGGGGCGCGCTCCGGCAGTACCGGTTCTCCGACCGCGCCGTCACCGTCCTCGCCTTCCTGCTGCTGTCCACGCCCACCTTCCTCCTCGCCGTCCTGCTCAAGATCGGAGCCATGAAGGTCAACCAGGCAGCCGGCACCGAACTGATCTCCTTCACCGGCGAGAAGACCCCGGGCCTGACCGGCTCCGCGGGCACGCTCCTCGGCGACCGCGCGGCCCATCTGCTGCTGCCCACGCTCTCCATCGCGCTCGGCACCGCCGCCGCCTACAGCCGCTACCAGCGCGGCACCATGCTCGACGTCCTCGGCTCGGACTTCCTGCGCACCGCGCGCGCCAAGGGGCTCACCCACCGCAGGGCCGTGCTCACCCACGGACTGCGCACCGCGCTCGTACCCATGTCCACGTTCTTCGCCTACGGGTTCCTCGCCCTGTTCACCGGCGCCGCCTTCACCGAGAAGATCTTCGGCTGGCACGGCATGGGCTCGTGGTTCATCGACGCCATCGGCAAGAGCGACGTCAACTCCGTCGTGGCGGTCAACGTGTTCGCCGCCGTCATGGTGCTGCTCTCCGGCTTCCTGGCCGACGTCCTCCACGCCGCGCTCGACCCGCGCGTCCGCACCAGCTGAGCGAGGCACACGAACCGTGACCACCACCGCCACCGTCCCCACCACCGTCCCCGCCGCGGCGCCACCTCCCGCAGCCCGCGGGCGGGGCCGCACCGCACTGCGCCGCTTCGCCGCCAACCGCAACGCCGTCACCGGCGCCGCCGTCCTCCTGCTGCTGTTCCTGCTCGCCTTCGCCGGCCCCCACCTCACTCCCTGGAGCCACACGGACATCGACTACAGCGCGCTCCGCGAGGCGCCCTCCGCCGGCCACTGGTGGGGCACCAACCGCATCGGCCAGGACGTGTACGCGCAAGTCCTCCACGGGCTGCAGAAATCGCTGCTGATCGGCCTGCTCACGGCCCTGACCTCGACCGTGCTGGCCTCCGTCGTCGGCGCCTGCGCGGGCTACTTCGGCGGCTGGGCCGACCGGGCCGTCACCTTCTTCATCGACCTGCTCCTCGTCTTCCCCGCCTTCCTGATCATCGCCATCGTCTCGCCCCGGCTGCGCGACAGCGGCTGGATCGTCTTCGTCGGGCTCCTCGCCGTCTTCGGCTGGATGATCACCGCGCGGGTGGTGCGGTCCATGACCCGCTCCCTCAAGGAGCGTGAATTCGTGCGGGCAGCCCAGCTCATGGGGGTGCACCCGCTGCGCATCATCGTGCGCCACATCCTCCCCAACATCTCCTCCTTCCTCATCGTCGATGCCACCATCGCCGTCGGCGGCGCCGTGATGAGCGAGACCGGCCTGTCGTACTTCGGCTTCGGCGTGCAGCCCCCCGACGTCTCCCTCGGCACCCTCATCGCCGACGGCTCCGACGCCGCCCTCACCTACCCCTGGATGTTCTTCTTCGCCGCAGGGCTGCTCGTCGTCTTCGTCCTCGCGGTCAACTTCCTCGGCGACGGCCTGCGCGACGCCCTCGACCCCACCTCGGGCCACCACCGCACCAGGCGCCGCCCGCGCCGGAAGGGAACCACCCATGACCGCGCCGCCCGCTGACGCGGTGACCCCGGCCCGCACGGCCGCCCTGGCCGTACGGGACCTGCACGTCGACTTCGACGGGCCCGGCGGCCCGGTCCCCGCCGTCCGCGGCGTCGACCTCACCCTCGAGCGCGGCGAAGTCCTCGGCCTCGTCGGCGAGTCGGGATCCGGCAAGTCCACCGTCGCCCTCGCCGCCATGGGGCTGCTGCCCCGCACCGCACGCGTCCGCGGCTCCGTCCTGGCCGGCGGCACCGAGATGCTCGGCGCGGGGGAGAAGGCGCTGTCCCGGCTGCGCGGCAGCCGCGTCGCCATGGTCTTCCAGGACCCGCTCTCCGCCCTCACCCCCGTCCACCGCATCGGCGACCAGATCGCCGAAGCCGTCCGCATCCACCAGGACGTCACCCGCGACCGGGCCCGGCGCCGCGCCGTCGAACTCCTGGACCTCGTCGGCATCCCCGACCCCGCCCGGCGCGCCCGCGCCTACCCGCACGAGTTCTCCGGCGGCATGCGCCAGCGCGCGATGATCGCCATGGCCGTCGCCAACGACCCCGACGTCATCCTCGCCGACGAGCCCACCACCGCCCTCGACGTCACCGTCCAGGCCCAGATCCTCGACGTCCTGCGCACCGCCCGGCGCGAGACCGGCGCCGCGCTGCTCCTCGTCAGCCACGACCTCGGCGTGATCGCCGGCATGGCCGACCGCGTCGCCGTGATGTACGCGGGCCGCGTCGTGGAGAGCGCGCCCGTGGACGAGCTGTTCGCCGCGCCGCGCATGCCGTACACCATCGGGCTGCTCGGCGCCGTGCCCCGCCCGGACGCCGGCGGGCGCCCGCTCACCCCCGTCCCCGGCTCACCGCCCGACCTGCGGAAGGCGTCCGGCGGCTGCCCCTTCGCCCCCCGCTGCCCGCTCGCCGACGACGCCTGCGCCGACGAACCCGCGCTCGCAGGGTCCGGCGACCACCTCGCGGCCTGCGTGAAGACACCCGGCCCCGGCCTCTACCCGGTGCCCGGCATCCCGCCCGTACGCGCCGCCGCCGACGTGCCGCGCGGTGAACTGCCCGCCGTGCTACGGGTCCAGGGGCTGACCAAGACCTTCCCGGTGTTCAAGGGCGCCGCCTTCCGCCGCCGCGTCGGCAGCGTGTACGCCGTCGACGGCGTCGACCTCGACATCCGGCGGGGAGAGACCCTGGGGCTCGTCGGCGAGTCCGGCTCCGGCAAGTCCACCGCCCTGATGGAGATCCTGCGGCTGGCCGCCCCCGAGTCCGGGGAGGTCGAGATCCTCGGCCGCTCCGCCGCCACGCTGACGAAGCGCCAGGCACACGCCCTGCGCGGCTCCGTACAGATCGTCTTCCAGGACCCCATGGCGAGCCTCGACCCGCGGATGCCGGTCGGCGAGATCGTCGCCGAGCCGCTGCGCGCCCAGGGCCACGGGCGTGCGGCGGCCGCCGGCCGCGTCCCCGGACTGCTGGAGCTCGTCGGCCTGGAGGCCGGCCACGCGGGCCGCTTCCCGCACGAGTTCTCCGGCGGGCAGCGGCAGCGGATCGGTATCGCGCGGGCGCTCGCCGTCGAGCCGGAGCTGCTCGTCCTCGACGAACCGGTGTCCGCGCTGGACGTCTCCGTGCAGGCCGGCGTGCTCAACCTGCTGCAGCGCCTCAAGCGCGAACTGGGCCTCGCCTACCTCTTCGTCTCGCACGACCTGGCCGTCGTGCGGCACGTCGCGGACCGCGTCAGCGTCATGTACCTCGGCCGCACCGTGGAGTCCGGGCCGGTCGAGGAGGTCTTCGCCCGGCCGCGGCACCCGTACACGCAGGCGCTGCTGTCGGCCGTACCCGTACCCGATCCCGCGCGGGAGCGCTCCCGTGAACGGATCCTGCTGGCGGGCGATCCACCCAGCCCCGAGGTGCGGGAGGAGGGGTGCCGGTTCCGCGGGCGGTGCGGGTTGTACGCGGGGCTGGGGGACGCGGAGCGGTCGCGGTGCGAGGGGGTACGGCCGGTGCCGCGGTCGTTCGGCGGTGAGCAGGTGGCGGCCTGTCACTTCGCCGGGGCGTAGCGGGCCCGGGCGGGCCTCAGTGCGCCGAGCCCGACAGCTGCAGCCCCATCACTCCCAGGATCACCAGGCCGATCGACACCAGCTTCAGCGTCGAGACCAGGTCGCCGAGGAAGACCATGCCGTAGATCGCCGTACCGGCCGCGCCGATGCCCGTCCACACCGCGTAGGCCGGGCCCACGTCGAGCTTCTTGAGGGAGAGCGTCAGCAGGCCGAAGCTGCCGAGCGCGAAGCACGCGAACGCGATCGTCGGCCACAGCCGGGTGAAACCGTGGGAGAGCTTGAGACAGACCGCGAAGCCGGTTTCCAGCAGTCCGGCGACCACGACCAGCAGCCACGCCATCAGTTTGCCTCCCGTGTCTCGTGACCGCCGTCCGTCCCGGTGTGCTTGATGCCCTTGCCACTGGCGGTCACTCGCAAACGTAGGCGATCAATCGCCTTCGCGTCGCTCCCGCGTGGAAAGCAGTCGGCGCAGCGAGTAGAGGCGCTGCGGATCGGCGTGGCCGTCGGTCACCCACGCGTCCAGCGCGCAGTCCGGTTCGTCGTGGCTGCAGGCCCGCGGACAGCCCTCCGTACCCGGTTCCAGGTCGGGGAAGGCGTGGATGACGCGGGACGGATCGATGTGGTGGAGGCCGAACGACCGGACGCCCGGGGTGTCGATGACCCAGCCCGAACCCCCCGGCAACGGCAGCGCCAGCGCCGAGGTGGTGGTGTGCCGGCCGCGGCCGGTGACCGCGTTGACGTGGCCGGTGGCCCGCTGCCGGTCCGGGACGAGCGCGTTGACCAGAGTCGTCTTGCCGACGCCGGAGTGGCCGACGAAGGCGGTGACCCGGCCCTCCAGCCGCTCGCGGACCCGGTCCGCGGCGCCGCCGTCCGCGAGCTCCTCGCGGCTGGTGACCACGTGGTGCACGCCCAGCGAGCCGTAGGACTCCAGGAGTTTGTCCGGCGAGGCCAGGTCCGACTTCGTCAGGACGAGCAGCGGCTCCAGCCCCGCGTCGAACGCGGCGACCAGACAGCGGTCGATGAGCCGGGGCCGCGGCTCGGGGTCCGCGAGGGCGGTGACGATCGCGAGCTGGTCGGCGTTGGCCACCACCACGCGCTCGAAGGGGTCGTCGTCGTCCGCCGTGCGGCGCAGCACCGACGAGCGCTCCTCGACCCGCACGATGCGCGCGAGGGTGTCCTTCGCGCCGGAAAGATCCCCGACGACCGCGACCCGGTCACCGACCACGACCCCCTTGCGGCCCAGCTCCCGGGCCTTCATCGTCATCACGATCCGGTCCTCGACCAGACAGGTCAGCCGGCCGCGGTCGACGGTCAGGACGAAGCCCTCGGCGGCGTCCTCGTGCTTGGGGCGGATATTGGTGCGGGGGCGGTTGCCCTTGCGGTTGGGGCGGACGCGGATGTCGTCCTCGTCGGGGTTCTTGCCGTAGCGGCGCATTGCTGGCTTTCCTGGATCTCTCAGACTCTCGGCGCCGTCGCCGCCCCCGCGACGGTTCCCAGCATCCCGGTCCACAGCTCCGGGAAGTCGGGCAGGGTCTTGGCGGTGGTGGCCACGTTCTCCACCTGGACGCCGTCGACCGCGAGGCCGATGACGGCGGCCGCGGTGGCGAGCCGGTGGTCCTCGTAGGTGTGGAAGACGCCGCCGTGCAGCGGGCGCGGGCGGATGTGCAGCCCGTCCTCGGTCTCGGTGACGTCGCCGCCGAGCTCGTTGATCTCCTTGGCCAGGGCGGCCAGCCGGTCCGTCTCGTGCAGCCGCAGGTGGGCGATGCCGCGCAGGGTGGACTCGGAGTCGGCGAGCGCCGCGACGGCGGCGATCACCGGGGTCAGCTCGCCGACCTCGTGCAGGTCGGCGTCGATGCCGGTGATGCGGCCGGTGCCGGTGAAGGTCAGGCCGGCCTCGGTCAGCTCGCACGAGCCGCCCATCGCGGTGAAGATCTCCCGCAGGGCGTCGCCGGGCTGGGTGGTGCGCTCGGGCCAGTCGGGGACGGTGACGCGGCCGCCGGTGACCAGGGCGGCGGCCAGGAACGGCGCCGCGTTGGAGAGGTCCGGCTCGATCACGACGTCGCGGCCGAGCAGGGCGCTGGGGGAGACCCGCCACACGTTCGGCTCGCCGCCGGACTCGGGGGTGTCCACCTGCGCACCGGCCTGGCGGAGCATGTCGACGGTCATCCGGATGTGCGGCATCGAGGGCAGCACGGAGCCCACGTGACGGACCTCGACGCCCTGGTTGAAGCGCGGGCCGGACAGCAGCAGCGCGCTCACGAACTGCGACGAGGAGGAGGCGTCGATCTCGACGGTGCCGCCCTCCAGGGCGCCGCCGCCGTGCACGGTCAGGGGCAGGGCACCGCGCTCGTTGTCGTCTATGCGGGCGCCCAGGGCGCGCAGCGCGTCGATCACGCCGTGCAGGGGGCGCTCGTAGCTGCGCGGGTCGCCGTCGAAGCGGATCGGGCCGTCGGCCAGGCTCGCCACGGGCGGCAGGAAGCGCATCACGGTGCCGGCGTTGCCGACGTCCACGGTGGCGGGGCCGCGCAGCCGCGCGGGGATCACCCGCCACGCCTCGCCGGAGCCGGCCGGGCCGTCCGCGTCGCCGGAGCTGGAGGAGACGGTCTCCTCGATGCCGACGCCCATGGCGCGCAGCGCCTCGGCCATCAGCAGGGTGTCGCGGGAGCGCAGGGGGCGGCGCAGCCAGCCGGGCTCGGAGGCGAGCGCGGCCAGCACCAGGGCGCGGTTGGTGACCGACTTCGAACCGGGCACGGTGACGGTCGCGTCGACCGCTCCCGTGGCGAGGGGGGCGGGCCAGAGGTCTGTGTGCGCGGGGTTCTCGGTCATGCCTTTACCTTACTGACGTCCGCCGTGTGGTTCGGTCCCCGAAGTCCTATGGCCTGAGGTTCCCGGCCCGGGCGGCGGCCGCCGGTGCCCCGGGCGCGCCCCGTACGCGCCCCTCCCGGATCACAGCCCGAGCAGCCAGCGGCCCCCGCCGGTCAGCGCGCACAGCGAGATCACATGGAAGAAAACCAGCCACGCCGTGGCGGGCAGGTGGGTGAGCCGGGCGAGCTGGTCGGCGTCCGAGTCTCCGGACCTTCCGTCGCGGCGCCTGCGCTGCAGCTCGAAGGCCGGCCGGACGCCGCCGAGCAGCAGGAACCACACGACCACGTACGCGAACAGCGCCTGCACGTCGGGCCTCGTCAGCCAGGAGACCAGCACGAACAGGGAGCCCGCGAGGACCACCGTCAGCACCCCGTAGGCGTTGCGGATCATCAGCAGCATCGCGGCGAGCAGCGCCGTCGCGAGCCACAGCAGCGCCGTGATGTGACCGGCGGAAAGCAGCCACGCGCCGCCGAGCCCCAGCAGCGAGGCGGCGGGGTAGCCCGCGGCGGCGGTGAGGATCATGCCGAGGCCGGTCGGCTTGCCGCGCGAGACGGTCAGGCCCGAGGTGTCCGAGTGCAGCCGGATGCCCTGCAGCCGCCGCCCGGAGAGCAGGGCCACCAGGCCGTGGCCCCCCTCGTGGGCCATGGTGACGGCGTTGCGGGTCACCAGCCATATGCTCCGCGGGGCCACCGCCGCGAGGGCGGCGAGCCCTGCGGCGGCCACCAGCCACACGGACGGTGCGGGCTGGGTTCCCACCACGCGGTCCCACAGGGCGGTGGCTTCGGTGCTGTCCATTTGTGCGCGGCTCCTCGTGGGTCCGTGGCAGGGTTGGCGAACATGTGCGGTCGATATGCGGCGAGCCGGGAGCCCGAGGATCTCGTGGGGCTCTTCGGCATCGGGAAGTGGGAGCCGGCGGAGGCCCTCGCTCCGGACTGGAACGTGGCCCCGACGAAGAGCGTCCATGCGGTGCTCGAACGTCCTCTGAAAGACGCAGCCGACCGGCGTCCGGTTCGCCAGCTGCGCCCGCTGCGCTGGGGCCTGGTCCCGCCGTGGGCGAAGTCGCCCGAGGGCGCCGCGAAGATGATCAACGCCCGGTCCGAGACCGTCCACGAGAAGCCGTCCTACCGGCAGGCCTTCGAGAGGCGCCGCTGTCTGATACCCGCCGACGGATACTACGAGTGGGTCACCGGGGCGGCCGAGCGGGAGCTGGAGGAGCAGGGCCGTAGGAAGAGGACCCGGAAGCAGCCCTACTTCGTCACCTCGGCCGACGGCTCGGTCATGGCGATGGCCGGGCTGTACGAGTTCTGGCGCGACCCCGCGCTGCCGCCCGACCACCCCCGCGCCTGGTGGGCCACCTGCACGGTGATCACGACGGAGGCCGAGCCCGCCCCGTTCGCCTCCCCGGAGGGGGACGCGGCCCCGGACGGCGGCGGGCCCCGCTCCCTGGCCGAGATCCACCCCCGGATGCCGCTGGTGCTGCCGCCCGACCGGTGGGACGCCTGGCTGGACCCGGCGTGCACGGACGTGGAGGAGCTGCGCGCCCTGCTCGCCCCGCCGCCCGCTGGGGCCGTCCGCGCCTACCCGGTCGCGACCGCGGTCAGTGACGTCCGCAAGAACGGCCCCGAGCTCCTGAAGGAACTGGACGCACCGGAGGAAGCGACGCTGTTCTGAGGGTCGTCTGAGAGGCCGGCCGGGGGATCGTCCGAGGGGGTGCCCGAGGGGCTGAGCGCCGGCGCGGTTCCGGGGCCGAGGGGTTTTTGGGCGCGGTGGACGAAGATGGACGGGTGATCGAGACCGTTCCCACCCCCGCGGGCGACGCCCGGATCCACTGGTACCCCGCCCCGCAGGCGCGCCTCGTGCTCGCCCTCGGC
>NZ_JBAMDC010000023.1:0-50602 GCF_036961605.1 Streptomyces sp. KLMMK | reverse complement strand
GCCTTCGGGGAACGCCCCTCGGACAACGGCCTCCGGGGAAGGGCCGGATGGGCCGGCCGTCTCCTCTCTCCTGAGGACGAGCCCTATCCGGCGAGCCGCATCAGATCCGGCCTTCCTCCAGCATTTCGGTCACCAGCGCCGCAATCGGAGAACGCTCCGAACGCGTGAGCGTGACGTGCGAGAAGAGCGGATGCCCCTTCAGCTTCTCGACCACGGCGACCACGCCGTCGTACCGCCCCACCCGGAGGTTGTCGCGCTGCGCCACGTCGTGCGTGAGCACGACGCGCGAGTTGGCGCCGATGCGGGAGAGGACGGTCAGCAGCACGTTCCGCTCGAGCGACTGCGCCTCGTCCACGATCACGAAGGCGTCGTGCAGCGACCGGCCGCGGATGTGGGTGAGCGGCAGCACCTCCAGCATGCCGCGCCCGGTGACCTCCTCGATCACCTCGGAACTCGTCACCGCCGAGAGGGTGTCGAAGACGGCCTGGGCCCAGGGGCTCATCTTCTCCGCCTCGCTGCCCGGCAGATACCCCAACTCCTGCCCGCCGACCGCGTACAGCGGCCGGAAGACCATCACCTTGCGGTGCTGCCGCCGCTCCAGGACGGCCTCCAGCCCCGCGCACAGCGCCAGCGCCGACTTGCCCGTGCCGGCCCGGCCGCCCATCGACACGATCCCGATGTCGGGGTCGAGCAGCAGGTCGAGCGCGACGCGCTGCTCGGCGCTGCGGCCGTGGATGCCGAACGCCTCGCGGTCGCCGCGCACCAGCCGCACCGATCCGTCGGCCGCGACCCGGCCGAGCGCCTTGCCCCGCTCGGACTGCAGCACCAGGCCGGTGTGCACGGGCAGTTCCGCGGCCTCCGGGACGTGGACCACCTCGGCGGCGAAGAGCTCGTCCACCTGCTCGGCGGTGACGGTGAGCTCCGCCATCCCGGTCCACCCGGAGTCGGTGATCGCGAGCTCCGCGCGGTACTCCTCGGCGAGCAGGCCGACCGCTGACGCCTTGATCCGCAGCGGCAGGTCCTTGGAGACGACCGTGACGTCGTACCCCTCGGCCTGGAGGTTGCGGGCGACCGCAAGGATGCGCGAGTCGTTGTCGCCGAGGCGGAAACCGGCGGGCAGTATGCCCGTATCCGAGTGGTTGAGCTCGACCCTGAGCGTCCCGCCCAGATCACCGATCGGAATCGGGGAATCCAGTCGGCCGAATTGCACCCGGTACGCGTCCAGCAGGCGCAGCGCCTGCCGCGCGAAGTAACCGAGCTCGGGGTGGTGCCTCTTGGCCTCCAACTCCGTGACCACCACCACGGGCAGCACGACCTCGTGCTCCTCGAAGCGGGACATGGCGCCTGGGTCGGCCAGCAGGACGCTGGTGTCGAGGACGTAGGTGCGCCGGTCGTTCTCACGGCGCTTCTTGCTGGTCACCACGGGTGGACGAACCCCCTCGGGGAGGTCGGGGCGCGACGGCGTCGCCGGGGAATGGGCCGGGATCGGAGCCCTTCGAGGGCCCGGCTGCGGCCCTCCGCGGGCGGCCGCGCGACCTGACAGGGCCGCTCGGTCCGCACGGTCGTCGTCCGTGTGCAAAGGGCCTCCCGGGCGGGCGGCCCCATGCCGCCCGCTGGCAGAGCGACGGTCTTAGGACAGACCGTCGGCCTGCAGGGGATATTCCCGCTGGACCGCTTGACCATGCAACGGCATATGCGGTGACGTGGTGAGCCACCGGTCCGTCAGGAGCCGTACCGGTGGCAGAAGGAGTTGCGGCCGCGGGACGTCAGGAACCGTACCGCCGGTGCCGCGCCGCACAGCGCCTTGCGGGGGATAACCCCCGCGGCCCCCAGCCGGATCCATTCGCAGCGCAAACGCCTCAGGAACCGTACCGCCGGTGCCGCGCCGCGTAATCCCGCAATGCGCGCAGGAAGTCGACCTTCCGGAAAGCCGGCCAGAAGACTTCGCAGAAGTAATACTCGGAGTGCGCGCTCTGCCAGAGCATGAAGCCGGACAGCCGCTGTTCACCACTGGTGCGGATGATGAGGTCCGGATCGGGCTGGCCGCGCGTGTAGAGGTGCTTGGTGATGTGCTCGACGTCGACCGTCTCGGCCAGTTCCTCGAAGGACGTGCCGTTCTCCGCGGCTTCGAGGACCAGCGAGCGCACCGCGTCCGCGATCTCCTGCCGGCCGCCGTAGCCGACGGCCACGTTGACCAGTATTCCGCTGGTGCCGAGCGTGTCCTGCTCGGCCTCCTTCAGCACCGACTGCGTCCGGGCGGGCAGCAGGTCCATCGTGCCCACGTGGTGCACGCGCCAGCGGCCGTCCGCGGCGAGGCCGCGCACCGTGTTCTCGATGATGCCGAGCAGCGGGTTGAGCTCCACGGCCGGGCGATCGAGGTTGTCGGTGGAGAGCATCCAGAGGGTGACGACCTCGACGTCCGTCTCGGCGCACCAGCCGAGCAGCTCGGAGATCTTGTCGGCGCCCGCCTGGTGACCCTGCTCGGTCGTGCGGCCGTCGGCCCGCGCCCAGCGGCGGTTGCCGTCGAGGATGACGCCGATGTGCTTGGGCACCTGCGCATGGTCGAGGCGGCCTTCCACCCGGCGTGCGTAGAGCCTGTACACCAGGTCGCGCAACTTCACGTTTCCAGCCCCTCCAAGCCACAGCGGTCGCCCCGAGGGCGCCACATTACTGCCCGCGTGTCACGGGAACCCAACTCGGTCTGTCACAAGACCGTGATAGTCAGATGCACATGACCGATTCCACACATTCCGCTCACTATCGTGCGGCCGATTCCCGCTACGACGCGATGGAGTACCGGCGAACGGGCCGCAGCGGGCTGAAGCTGCCCGCCATCTCCCTCGGACTGTGGCACAACTTCGGTGACGACCGCAGCCTGGAGTCGCAGCGCGCCATTCTGCGCCGTGCCTTCGACCTCGGTGTCACGCACTTCGACCTGGCCAACAACTACGGCCCGCCGCCCGGCTCCGCCGAGCTGAACTTCGGCAAGATCTTCGCACAGGACTTCCGGCCGTACCGCGACGAGATCCTGATCTCCACGAAGGCCGGGTATCTCATGCACCCAGGCCCGTACGGCGAGTGGGGCTCGCGGAAATACCTGCTGTCCTCGCTGGACGCGTCGCTGCGCCGGATGGGCGTCGACTACGTCGACATCTTCTATTCGCACCGGTTCGACCCGGAAACCCCGCTGGAGGAGACGATGGGCGCGCTCGCGTCCGCCGTGCAGCAGGGCAAGGCGCTCTACGCGGGCGTGTCCTCGTACAGCGCCGAGCAGACCGCCGAGGCGGCCCGGCTGCTGCGCGCGATGGGCGTGCCGGCGCTGATCCACCAGCCGTCCTACTCGATGATCAACCGGTGGACGGAGGACGACGGCCTGCTCGACACCCTGGAGTCGGAGGGCATGGGCTGCATCGCGTTCGCGCCGCTCGCGCAGGGCCTGCTCACCGACAAGTACCTGCAGGGCGTCCCGGAGGGCTCGCGCGCGTCGCAGGGCAAGTCGCTGGACCCGGGGCTGCTGACCGAGGACGTGGTGGGCCGGCTGCGCGGCCTGAACGCAATCGCCGGGCGGCGCGGGCAGTCGCTCGCCCAGCTGGCGCTCAGCTGGGTGCTGCGCGATCCGCGGATGACCTCGGCGCTGATCGGCGCGTCGAGCGTCGGCCAGCTGGAGGCCAATGTGGCCGCGCTGGGGTCGCCGAAGCTGACCGATGAGGAACTGGCGGAGATCGATTCCTTCGCGGTAAGCACCGAAGGCGTCAACATCTGGGCCCGCCGCGGCTGACCCGGGGCGGACCGGCCCGGGATGCACACATCGTCACCGTAGGTGACGAGGGGGAAAGAAAACGGGCCGGTCCGTGGGGGGGATACGGACCGGCCCGAGGGGGGGTTTCCACCTTAACCGGTCTGAGGCCGTGCTCGTTGCACCGACAGGGGTGACGACGCGCGGGATGCTGACACTGGGTGACCTTTTTGATCTTGAACAAGTAGGCGCGGCCGCTGTGTTCGGAGGCCCGGGGGGCCTGCCAGCACTGGGCCTACAGCGTAGAACCAGCCATTCGGCGGACAGCTCCGGTCGGCGCTTGGGAACACTTCGATAACGTCCGGAAAAATCACGGCCGACTTGACGCCGCGACGGGCCCGGGCGCGTCGGCGGTGCGTTCGGCGGCACCCTCCGCACGGCGGGCCGGGCCCCGCCGCGGAAGATCGGGGACGAGGGTGAGGACCCCGACGACGGCCATGGCGGCGCCGAGCCACAGCGGGGAGCGCAGGCCGTAGGCGTCGATGGCCAGCCCGCCGAGCGACGAGCCGATGATGATCCCGAGGGTGATGAACGAGGAGTGGATGGAGTTGACCAGCGGACCGGCGTTGCCGGCGCGCTGGACACGGGTGACCATCGCCGGGTTCATCGTGACGCCGACGAGACCGATGCCCAGCAGGAAGGCGACCGTGGGGGCGGGCAGGTGCGCCGTCAGCGCGAAGCCGGCGAGGAAGACCGCGTTGAGGACGAGGCCGCACAGCAGGATGCGGACGGGGTACCGGTCCGCGAGGCGCCCGACGACCCAGTTGCCGACGACGGTGGCGGCCCCGTAGGCGATGAGCAGCAGGGGGACGGAGCCGGCGGAGAACCCGGTGACCTCGGTGAGGACGGGATTGAAGTAGCTGAAGGCCGAGAACGTCGCCCCGATGACGAAGGTACTGGTCAGCAGCGCGAGCCAGAGCTTGCGGCGCTTGAAGACGGCCAGCTCCCGGCGGATGCCGCCGCCCTCGGCGGGGCGGTCCGCGTCGGGGATGCCGAGGGCGGTGCAGAGCGCGGCGACCAGGGCGAGGGCGGAGATGACCCAGAAGGCGGCGCGCCACCCGAAGTGCTCGCCGACGAGGGTGGACAGCGGCAGGCCCAGCAGGGTGCCGAGCATCAGGCCGTTCATGGCGACGGCGATGGCGCGGCCGCGCACCTCCGGACGGGTGAGCTGGGCGCACAGGGACAGGGAGACGCCGAAGAAGGCCTGCGCGGCGACGCCCGTGACGATCCGCGCGGCCAGCATCGCGCCGTACGTGGTTGCGGTGGCGGCCAGGACGTTCCCGGCGAGGAAGACGGCGAACAGTGTCAGCAGGGCGGCCCTGGGCCGCAGCCGCATCACGGCGACGGTCAGGAACGGACCGCCGGCGGCCATGGCGACCGCGAAGGCGGTGATGAGGTAACCGATCTCCGGAACGGTGACTCCCAGCCCGTCGGCCATCTGCGGCATCAGGCCGGCGACAACGAATTCGCTGGTCACCATCGCGAAGATGCCCAGGGCTAGGAGGTAGACGGCGCGGGGCATGGTGGGGTGCTCCTCGGTTCTTGGTGGGGCGAGAATTTTGGATTGATCAGTACAAAATCAAGGCATGAAAGGGACGAGAGAAAGACGAGGGGAAGGAAAAGAGGAAAGAAGAGGAAGAGAAAGAAGAAACCGGCAGGGACCGGGCCGGCCGCACCTCAGGAGGCGCCCCCCGTCACAGCGCGTCGACCGTGGTCCGCATGATCCCTTCGAGCGCCTGCCGCCCGATGCCGGCCCGGGCTGAGACGCGCATGCCGCCGATGGCCGCGATCACGAAGTGCGCGAGGGCGCCGGCGTCTTTGGCACGGTCGATGTCACCGTCCCGCTGCCCGGCCTCGATGGCGGCCTTCAGCGCCTCGAACCGCCGCCGGTAGTCACGTTCCAGCACACCGGCCACTTCAGGGTCCCTGGACCCCAGCTCGATACAGGTGTTGACGACCAGACAGCCGCGCCGGTCCTCCGCATGGAGCCCCTCCTCCTCGACGATCACGCCGAGGAGCGCCCGGATCTTCTCCTTCGCGGGCATCGCGCTCTCCAGCACCGCGTCGATGTTCCCGTTCTTGCGCTCCATATAGCGGAGCAGGGCCCGCCGGAAGAGGTCGTGCTTGCTCTTGAAGGTGTTGTAGATGCTGCTGCGGCCCAGGCCGGTGGCGTCACACAGATCCTGGGTCGAGGTCGCCTCGTACCCGGCGGCCCAGAACGCCTCCAACGCGGCGTCGACCGCCCGCTCCTCGTCGAACTTCCTCGGTCGGGCCATGCCGGAACGGTAGCAGTTTTGGATCAAGCATTCCAATACTTGCTCAGGAGCGGAGGTCGTCGAGGGCCCGCCGGATGGTGCGGATCATGAGCCGGGGCCGGTAGAAGACGTCGTCCCGTGTGAAGCGGAGGACACGGCGGACCTCCGGACAGCCGGCGAGCTC
Source organism: Streptomyces sp. KLMMK (assembly GCF_036961605.1). Taxonomy (NCBI): domain Bacteria; kingdom Bacillati; phylum Actinomycetota; class Actinomycetes; order Kitasatosporales; family Streptomycetaceae; genus Streptomyces; species Streptomyces sp. KLMMK. The sequence continues at coordinate 44,367 of NZ_JBAMDC010000023.1, read as the reverse complement.
GTTGAAGCGCATGGTGTCGTTCTGGTGGGCGGCCCTCGTGCCGTGCCAGGCGAACCCCTCGATCTCGATGCCGAGCCCTGCCGCCCGGAAGAGGAAGTCCAGCCGGACCGTACGCCCGCGCGCCGTCGTGACCTCGGCCTGCGACTCCGGGTGCAGCCCCGCCCGGCCCATCTCCAGGCGGGCCTTGGACTCGGCCGGGGAGCCGCTGGCCGGATCGGTGAGCGCCAGTGCCTGCCGCGCCGCCCGGGTGCGCGGGCGCCGCGGCGACACTTCGAGAGCCCGCGCGACGTCGTCGCGGCGCACCAGGCCGTGGGCGAGTGCCGAGTCCGCGGCGATGACGGCCTCGTCGGGGGGCAGCGTCCGCAGCAGATCGGACAACGTCCGTACGGCTGTGGTGACCCGGACGCCGGCGACCACCGTCACCTCGGCCTCCGCCAGCGGGAGGCGGTGGACGACGGCGTCCACCGCCCGCCTGCGCCCCACGCGGGAGGTGAACTCGGGCCTGCACGGCCGTATGAGCACGACGCCGTGCGCGGCGGCGGCGGAGCTGTGACTCACGACCAGCTCCGGGCGGTTCAGCTGCAGGGCCCGTAACCGCAGCCTCAGATCGGCCTGTCGGCCGGGCTCCGCCCAGGCCCCGGCGTGCAGCCGCGTCCAGCCCGCGCGGCGCAGCGACCGGGCCGCTCCGCCAGGGGACAGCCCGGCGGCCACGGCCTGGGAGGTCAGCACGAATCCGCCTTGCGCGACCGCGAGTTCGCGCAGGCGCGGGTGGTCTGCCTTCACCCACTAAGAACAGCGCATCTCCGCCCGCCCGGCGACCCCTGTGGACAACGCGGAGCGGACGCCGCAACCGGCGGAGTGATACAACGCTCGAACACGAAGCCGACGGAAGGACAGCACATGGGCCGCTGGCAGGACGGCCGGGCGACGCTGCACATCGCCGACAGCACGACCATGACGGAGCCGGTCCCCCTGGAGATCGCCGCCTCCTACCGGGCGCGCACCCGCGGACTCCTCGGCCGGGACGGCATCGACGGCGCCATCCTGCTGACGCCCGCCGGCAGCGTCCACACCTTCCGCATGCGGTTCGCCATCGACGTCGCCTACCTGGACCGCAACCTCCGGGTCCTGGCGGTCCGCACCATGAAACCGGGCCGCCTCGGCGCCCCCCGCCTGCGCTCCCGGCACGTGCTGGAGGCGGAGGCGGGAGCGATGGAGCGGTGGGGGCTGCGGGCCGGGGGGCAGGTCACCGTCGAGGCATGAGGCCGCCGCTCCGGACACGGAACCGGGCCGGGGAGCGGCGGACCGGCTGCCGTGCGGCAAGCCACCACCCACCGAGCCAGCACAGCAGGGCGCTCCCGGTGGAAACGCCCGCATAGCCGACGGCGCGCAGAGCGTCCCGTCTCGTGCTGCCGTCGTCGGCCACGGCTTCGGGGTCGGCGGTGACGCCGAAGCCCGCCGCCACGGCGTCGCCGTCGTAGGCGGGTGCCGCCCTGGGCGTCCCGTCGACCGTGACGCGCAAGGTGACCGGCACCGGGTGGCTCACGACTTCGCCGACCTTCGGGTGCAACCCCACCTGCAGGTAGTACCAGCCGGCGACGCGCATCGCGTTCGCCGCGTCCGACCGCCCGCGGAGGCGGTTTTCGTACGCGACCGGAGCGGTGCCCAGCGACACCGACTTCGGCATGCCCCGGTAGTCCTCGACGGACTCCCCCACGTGCCCCCGCGCCGGATTGCTGAGGGCGACCCGTACGCCGCCAGGAGCGTGGAAACCCGGGGGCGCGAAGGTCTTGGGAACGTCCGCGACCACGGAGAGCCGCTGGCCCCAGGAGACGGGGATCCGGTAGAAGCGGGTCTGGCCGGGGAGCAGGTCGTCCTTCCAGGCGCCGTTGGCCACGGCCGGGGCGTCGTTGAAGCCCGTGCCGCCGGCGACCCGTCCCGGGCTCGTGCCCGTGGCCGTGCCCGTGCCCGTGCCCGATGACGAGGCCGGGCCCCACTTGCCGGTCCCGGACGTGACCGCCAGGGTCCCTTCCTTCAACCCCGGTTCCGTCATGTACTTGATCTCGGTCGGATAGGTGTCCCCGGTCGGCCCCGTCCGCTCCACGACCACGTGGTAGCGGCCTGCCTGCCCGCACCCGCCCGAATCCGGCCGGGCCCTGCGGACCGCGTAGTCGGCCAGGGGGCGGCCGCTGTCCGCGTCGTGGAACTTCGCTTCACCGAAGCCGCATTCCCGCCCGTCCTCCTTCCGCAGCGCCACGTGGATGCCGTCCTCGGGTGCGACGGCGGCTCCGGGTGCGGGCGCTCCGACCACCGAGACGTAGGCATCGGATCGCGCATCCAGGTCCACGGCGTAGAACTTCTTCCCGCCGGGGCCGATCGTGTCCGTGTACGTACCCGGCCGCAGCAGCGGTCCTTGCGCGGCGGACGCGGAGCCGCTGACCTCCTTCGCGCTCGCTGCCGGTCTGTAGGCCGACGAGCTGCCGGCTTCCGCGGCTCCTGCCGGCCTTCCCTGCCCGAGCGGAAGCACGCAGAGCGCCGCCGCGGTCGCGAGGGCAGTCCTGTGCCTGCGCCGGTACCGCATCACACGCCTCCCCGGCATCGCGAATTCGGCCCGGCCCCATCCTGCACGTGCCGGTGTCATCCGCGCAGGAATTCCGCAGGGCTGCGTTCCCCGGCCTCAGGCAGAAACGCTCGCAGCCCCCAGGAGCATCCCGAGGAAGGCGCCGAGCAGCATGAACGGCCCGAAGGGCATGGCCGACTTCCGGCCCGCGCGCCGCAGCACCATCAGCCCGATACCGTAGGCCGCTCCCAGCGAGATCCCCAGGAAGAACCCGACGAACAGCACGGCCCAGCCGTACCAGCCCAGGGCCGCGCCCACGACGAGCGCCAGCTTCACGTCCCCGAAGCCCATGCCGTTGGGGTGGATCAGGAAGAGGACGAAGTACACGCCGGCGAGAGCGAGCGCGCCGGTGACGGCCCCGGCCCACGAGCCGCCGTGGCCGGGGACCAGGCTCGCCGCACCGAGCAGCACCACGGCTGCACCTGCCAAGGGAAGCGTCAGGATGTCCGGCAAGCGGTGCACGGTGGCGTCGACCACGGCGAGGACGGCCGCGAACGGCGCCAGCAGCAGCCACACCACCAGTTCCGGCCGCGGCCCGACCGCCGCGGCGAGGGCGGCGCACACGAGCGCACAGATCAAGGGCGCCGCGACGGCTGCGGGCCCGTAGGCGGGGCAGCGCTCGGACGCCTCCGGCCCGGCACCTGGTGCAGTGGCCGGTACGGCGCAACGCGCCGGGCCGAGCCATCCCCCTGCCACACCGGTGATCGCGTGCCCGGCCGGGCACGCCGCCCGCCACGGCTCTTCGGGCTCCACGGCGAACCGGTAGGCGGCGCGGGGGACCAGGAATCCGCTCAGGGCGCCGAAGACGGAGGCGAGGAGGATGGCAAACAGATGCACGTCACGACCCTACGGACCGGGTGGGGCGGAGTCATGGGCCCAGGGGCCCAGAGACCCAGGGGCCCAACGGAGCGTGGGTGACGCGACCCGGGCCCGCCAGTCACGCGGTCACCCCCCGGTCACCCGGTCACCCGGACCGATTCGACGATCTTGCTGATGTCGTCGTCGGACAGCTTCCCCTTCACGGCGTTGATCCGCACCAGGAAGGCTTCGTCCTTCTTGTCCATGCCGACGATGTCCACGCCGGTCATCCGGGTCCCCTTCGAGGGCGTGTTCTGCCGGCCGGTGGACGTGAATTCGTAATCGACGCGCCGGGCGTCGTTCGTTCCCCGGACGTCGATCTTCTTCTGTCCGCCGAGAGTCGAACCCAGCTGGACGCTGGCCTCGGCGCCGATGGCCGCCATCTCGGCCGAGGTGGCCGTGGTGAAGTTGATCTGCACGCCGACCTTTCCGACCGTCGCGGAGCCCTCCGTGAGGGCGGCCGCGGCCGCGGTGTGAGACCCCCGGTCGGCGGCGCTGAGCTCGGTGAATCCCGGCGGGTAGGAGACGATGAGCCGCTGGGCGTCCAGCGACTTCCATCCTTCGGCAGCGGAGGAGCCGGCTTCCTTCTCGCTCCCGCAGCCGGCGATCAGCACCGCCGCCAGCGCTCCGGCCCCGGCGCCCTTGAGGGTGCACAGCACACGCTTCACGTCCATTCCCTTCTCATCTCCCCACCCCGTCGGCCACACCGCACCCCACCGGTCACTTCGCGCAGTAGCTGTACGGTACGTATCCGCGCTTCCCGTCCGCAGGCGCACCGAGGAACTCGGCTTCGTCGAGCTTCTGGTCGCTGTGTTCCGTGGAGACCTTGAAGCCCAGGCTGAGTCCGAGCGTCAGGTCGAAGCCGTACTCCGCGGCGCTCGATTCGCCGGTGTAGTGCATCTTGCTGGACATGCCCTTGTCGAAGAGGAGCTGACCGAAGCGGTCGCCGTCACCGGGCCGGGTCGTCGGCGCGTGGTCGCCGAACATGTAGGTGAACGGCGCGGTGTTGTCCCCGGATCCGTCCAGCCACTTCTCGGCGGTGGCCCGGTCGGCGTCTCCCTTGTCCCCCTCGGCGAACACGATCGAGTTGGTGACGAGGTCGACGTCGCTCGTCTTGGAACTGCCGCCGGCCTTGGCGCCGCCGCCCTTCTTGTCCTTCCCGTCCTTCCCGTTGTCCTTGGAGCCGCTCGCCTTGCCGCCGTCGTTGCCCTTCCTGTCGATCGTCTGGGTCATGTCGATGCGGGTGAGCTTCCCGGTCTTCTTGTCCCGGGTGACGGTCATGGTCCCGGTGCGGGCGACCGTCCCTTCGGAGGAGCCGCTGAGGCCACCGGCTTCGACGCCCGTCTTACCGCCGTACTCCATGCCGGCGGAGTACGTGTAGGCCTTGGTCCCGTTGATGTCGTTGTTCGTGAAGGTGACCTCGGGCGAGAACTTGAACTTTCCGCCCAGCTGCGCGGACAGCTTCTTCTCGTCGGCAGCGGAGATCTTCAGGCCTGCTTCGGCGGTGGCCTCCAGACCGAGCTTGCCGTAGCCGATGTGCCGGTCCCCGAGCTTCTTCTCAATCTTCTCCCGCTCCTTGGCGTACTTGTACGCCGCGTACGGGTTCCCGCCGCCCATGCCGCCGTACTTCGTGGTGGTCTCCCAAGTCTTCATCACCTCGATGTCCTTACGGAACTGCTCGGCCTGCTCGGGGCTGTCGAAGGCCCACGTATCGCCGTTGGTGACCTTGACGCCGGCGCCCAGCTCGACCTTGTCGGCACCCAGCTTGCCGACCTTGAGACCCGGCTTCCACTCCCCCGTGGCACCGACCGATGCGGCGTCGGTGAAGGTCAGATAGACCTTCTGGTCCTTGCCGTCGACCTTGCCGTCCCCGTTGACGTCGGTCTTCGCCTTGAAGACCTGCTGCTGGAAGCCGTACTCGTTCCCCCACTTGAACCAGGCGATCTTGGCTTCACTGCCCGCGGTATCGGACACGGTGGTGATATTGCACAGCGGAGGCTCGAAATCGGCGTCCTTCTTGCCGTCCGCCTGCGAGTCCTTGCCTCCGCCGCAGCTTCCCCCGAATGCCCGGCAGAGCTTCTCCTTGATCTGCCCGCCGATCGACCGCCCGGCACCGGTGGCCAGCAGCCCGGCGATCACGGCGACGACGACCACGAGCATGCCGACGTAGTCCACGGCCGTCTGCCCGAGGTCGTCCCAGGGACGCCGGGAACGCTCGCCCTTGCGCTCTTCCCACAGCCGGTCCAGGAGGAGGGCGCACATCGCGCCGAAGACCAAGGAAGCCGCCGCCATCCACACGCCTTCGGCGACGACGACGTCCCAGCTGCCGAACAGGTTCCTCAGCGTGACCGCCGCCGGGACGGCGAGCGCGGCGAGGAGGTGGAGTGGAAGCGAATGGCGGTACGGCTCCTTGTGCAACCGTGCCGCAGCCAGCACGGCCAGGGTGATGACCACCGTGCCCGGAACGTGGAGCAGCGCCATGCGCAGGCCGAAGGACTCCAGCCGCTCCGGTGTCGCGAGAGCGTCCAGGGCGAGGACACCCAGCAGGTACCCGGCGCCGAACGTCACCACGAGCCCCGCGGCCCAGGACCGCATCAGCGAGAACAGGATCCCGAGCCGGGGCTCGGGCGGATCACCGTGAAAACGATTCGCCGCCCTGCGCCCCCAGTTGACACCAGCCCCGTCCATGCCTCGCGCCCCTCCCTCGCGTGATCACGTGAGGGGGACGCTAACGGCCTTGCATACCCGGGGTCTTGGGCCCTGGGGCCCCATTCGGGGCCCCGAGGCTTCGGGGTCAGCCGGCAACCCTGACGGACTGCACGATCTTGTCGACGTCGGAAGGGGAAACGGCCCCTTGCTTCCTGATGATGCGCACCAGGAACGGCCTGTCCTTGGCGTCCATGCCGACGACATCGGTGCCGTCGATGGTGGCCCCTTCCGGAGGAGAGTGGTCCAGGCCGTTCGACGCCCGGGGGGCGTAGTCGATGCGGCGAGCCTCGACACCACCGGCCTTGATGTCCTTCGACTTCTCGAACCCGCCACCCAGGACGTAGGAGGCTGTCGCTCCCGCCACGGCCACGTTGAGGTCACCGGCGCTCATGAACGATGTCTGGACGGCGATCCAGCCGACGACAGCGCCGTCCTTGCTCAGCGTCGCACTGGTGGTGTTCTTCTTCCTTTCCTGCGCCGGAGGCACGGGCTTCCACCCCTCCGGATAGGACACCCTCACTTCCTTGGCGTCCAGAGCCCCCCAGCTTTCCGGTACCTCTGGGCCGCTCTCGCCGCACCCAATGAGCACACTCCCACCGAGCGCGACTGCCACGATCGCGGCGGCAACCCGGCGGGTGTACGGCTTCAGTGGCGTAGTGATGACCATGGCAACTCGCTCTCGTCCGGCTCGCTCGTTCACTTAGCGCAGAGGGCGAAGGGTACATAGCTGCGCGTGCCGTCCTCCCGCGGGGCGCCGAGGAACTCGGCATCACCGATCCGCTGAACCTCCTTGGAGAACGAGGCCTTGTACCCGAAATCCGCAACACCAAGGTTGACATCGAATCCAAATTCGGCAGCATTAGTCACGCCAGCATAGTCGGCTTTACTCGAGACACCCTTTCTGTACATCAGGCTCTCGAATTCGTCCCCACCCTTGGGCTGACTGGTCGGCGCCTCGTTGGAAAAGATAGATTCGATGGGGTGCAGCGCGCCGCCATGCTTACCATTCAGCCAGTCATCCGCGATCTTTCGTTCCCCTGCCGTGATCCCCCGCAATACGGGGTCGGTCGGGTGATCATCAAACTTGATCATGTTGGTGACCACATGAGTCTGGGCGGCCTCATCCGACTTGCTCGCGCCGCCCTTGCCCTTCGGCTTCTTCTTGGTGTCGGGGTCCTCTTCCCCCGACTTACTGGCATCGCCGCTCACCTTGCTGCTGCCCTTGGTCTGACTGGTGTGAGTGATGATAATGGACTTGAGCGTGCCGTCAGGGGTGCGGTTGACCGTTATCGTGGCCGCGCGCTTGCCGCCCTCCTCGACCTTCATCCCAAGCCCCACACCGCCCAGCTCAGCGCTGTTGCCCCTCTCGAGCTCGTAAGAGTAAGTCCTGCCCTCAACGTTGTTGATGCTGTCATGGGTGACGGTCACGGAGGGTGAAACCTTCAGCTTTGCACCCAGCTTCCCGGAGAACTTCTTGGCCTGGTCAGGGGAAAGCTCAAAAGTTCCGTTCCCTGCCACCTCCGCAGAAACCGTGCCGTAGGAGATCTTCTTACCGTCAACGACATCATTGATCTCGCGCCTGACCTTGAGGAAACGCTTGACGGCATCACTGTTCGCGCGCGGGGATTCATGCGCCGACCCGCCCATGGCGTGCCCCTTGGCGGCCGCATACTCGTTCAGCTTATCCATGAAGTCATCTCGCTCCTTTGCGGAGTCGAATTCAAACGTGTCGCCGCTCGTTACCTTGACGCCACCCTCGAGCTCCAGCTTGGCAGGCTGCTCGTCGAATTTCCCGGCCTCCATGCCGAATTTAGGCTTCCATGCCGCACCGACCTTACCGGCCTCGGAGAAGGTGATACGGAACTTGGGCACGGTTTTCGGATTCCCGTCCTCACCCTTCACCTTCTTCATGAAGTCCTGCTTCTGAAAGCCGTACTCGCTGCCGATCTTGAACCAGCCGAGCTTCACCTCGTGCCCACCAACGTCCGAGATGTTCAAGGTGTTGCACAGACCCGGTTCGAAGACAGCGTCATCGTTGTGCCGCTTCGTTGCGAGGTCCCCCGTCGTACCTGTTGAGCAGGATCCTCCGATGACTTGGCAGATCTTCGCCTTGATCTCGTCCGCGATGGACTTCCCGAGAGCCGTGGCAGCTAGAGCGACCATGATCGCCACGACCACGACGAGCATGCCGATGTACTCCACGGCCGTCGCCCCGGAGTCGCCCCAGTTGTAGTGAACGTCGCTCCCGCGGGCGGCGCCGCCGAGAAAGACGGTGAGGGCCCCTACGCCGCCGCCTACGACTGCCGTTCCCGCGATCACGCCGACCGCTTCAGCGCCCCAGAAGTCCCATCCGGAGAAGAGGCTCTCGGCACAGGACAGTACGGGTGCCCCCAAAGCGGCGAGCAGGACGAGCGACAAGGAGTCCCTGTATGCCTCCGGGAGGATGCGGGCCGCGACCCAACCGGCCAGCGCGTTGCAGAGAAGGTTGGGGGCCCAGATGAGCATGAGCCGCCACGCCAGGGAGGACAGTCGTTCATCCGTCAGGAGAGCACCGACTCCGGTGAGTTCAAGTACGTAGCCGACGCCATAGAGCGCGAGAAAACCTACGGCCCACGAACGGATCAACGGGAAGAAGGGGCTGGCGCGTCGTGGGACCGGTGCACCGCGTAGGCTATCCGTCCGTCTTCCACCGAATCCGCCACCTATGCCGGTCATGCCCGCACGCCCTCTATTCTTGATTACCTCCAGCCCACGCTAGCCTGCGGGGGTTGCCCGGTCGTGGGCCCACGGGCCCAACCCGGGCCCAAAGTTCATTTGCAACGGGGGGCAGGCTTTGACAGTGACCGCAGTTGTCGGACTGATCGGCCTGGGTGCACTGCCGGGGTACTTCCTGCACCGGCTGCTGGTGATTGTCAGGGTGATGCGGTACGGCCTCAAAGCCGAGGCGGAGTGCGTGGACGTACAGATGTCCATGGGTCGAGAGGACACCAGCTATCACCACGTGTTCGAGTTCGACGCCGCCGACGGTCGGCGCATCCGGTTTTCCGAGGACGTCTCCCAGGGGATCCAGCGCGGCTACCGCACCATCGTCCACTACCATCCCGCCAACCCGGAGCGCACGGCCACCATCGCGAGTCGGGAGGACCTCGCCCCCATCCTCCTCCCGGTCTTTGGCGTGCTGGTAGGAGGTTCCCTCTGGATGGCGCTCCTCGCGACGGCGCTCAGCTGATTGCTGCTCCGGTGACATGGCCGCGCTGAAGACGAACCCATGCCACCGACCACAAAATGTCCCGCTTTATCACTGGTTGAGGCTCTCAAGGCTTCCTGGTGCAGGACAACGATGGTGTTCTCCGGGCTCCCGTGGCGCGGATAAAGTGCTGCTGCAGTTGTACGGGGGAGAATGATTTGCGGGCGCCTGCAGCACGGGGCGTCCGGAGGGGACAGGTAATCAGACGTGGCAACCGCGATAGCAGTTACCAGTGCTGACCTGGTACTGGCGCCGCTGGACGGGCGGACGCCGTCCGCGGCGGTGCTTCCGCCTCCGGGCGAGCAGTCACTGGACGATGCTCTCGCCGGCATGCAGGCGCTGGTGGAGCAGTGCGGTCACGTGGTCGTGCTCTACCCTTCTTCCCTCGCCGTGCCGCACGAGCGAAGGCTCCAGACGATCCGTTCGGTTCTGGAGAACGGCAGGATCGCACTGGTGCGTGTGGATCTGCCGCCCCTGGGGCTGGCCGTACTGGCGCGGCAGCTGCGGCAGATCTCGGTGTTCGACTTCGGCGCCGGGGTCGTCGGGTCGGCGGCTCTGCTGTTCTCCCACTACCTGTACGCCGGCGCCCTACTGAACTCCGTGGCCAAGCTCGACCACGTAGCCGTCGGGCTCAAGGCCCATGCGAAGTCCTGGGTCCCGGGTTCGCAGTTCGGCGTCCTGGCAAGCCCTGCGCCGCAGCTGATCAAAATCGGCGCCGACGGGCCCGCCCTCGCCGGGCCGATGTTCGGCACCTACCTGACCGTGGCTCAGGGGCGGATCGCCTCGGACTGGGTCACTTCGACCCTCGCGCCCTCGTGGAACGTCCAGGCCCTCCACCAGGCCGAATTGCCCAAGGAGTCCCTCCGCTGGTGGGGAACGGGCAAACTGGTCGAGTTCGTCGCGGGGATCGGGGACACTTCGGTGCTCGCCCAGCTCGTCGCCTCCGTGAAGCGGCAGCCCTGCCCATGGTGCGGACTGGAGCTCATCGGCGAGCGCTGCGTGTTCTGCTCCGCGTCTCTCTCGCCTCACGCGAACCAACAGGCGCGCGGCAGCGTCGTTAGCCCCGAAGCCGGACTGCAGGGGCAGTCCGCCGAGTGACCCGCAGAGGGCACGTTCCGGCCGCACGCCGCCGCGCGGCCGAGGTGGCGCGCACTCGCGGCACCGCTCCCGAACGCGAAGCGAGTACAGAGCAAGGCCCAGCGCGTCCCGCACCGCTGCTCACCGAATCCACCCTTGAACGAGGTAGTCCGCAACCATGAACTCACGCCAGCGCCGCGGCATCATGCTGCTCCTCCTTTCCGTTGTGTGCGCCTTCACCGCATTCATCGGTGTTCTCTCGGTGATCAACGACGTCGACTCCAAGGTGGGGCCCGAGGTCACGGCGTACGAGCTGGCGGCGGACGTCCCCGCGTACCGGGCGCTGGAGGCCGGGGACTTCAAGCAGGTCTCGCTCCCCAAGCGGTGGCTGCCCAGCACGGCGGTGACCAACCTGGACGATGTCACGGGGAAGATAGCGGTCAATCCGCTCAAGGCGGGCTCGCTCCTGCAGTCCGACATGATCGCCGACCGGCCCGCGCTGAAGCCGGGGCAGCAGGAGATCGCGATCATGATCGATGCCGCGACGGGTGTCGCAGGAAAGATCACCCCCGGTGCCACCGTGAACATCTACGCGACGTTCCAGTCCGCGACCGGCAAGGGCGACGCCGCGGAGAGCGCCGCCCAGCCCCGTTCCAAGGTCATCGTCAGCAACGCCAAGGTGATCGACGTCGGCAAGCTCACGCCGCTGGCCCCCAAGCAGGGCGAATCGCAGTCCGGCGGCTCGGCCGTGCCGATCACCTTCGCGCTGGAGACCCTCGACGCCCAGCGCATCGCCTACGCCGAGTCCTTCGCCTCCCACGTCCGTCTCGCGCTCGTCGCGCCGGGCAGTGACACGACCATCCCGCCGAACCAGCGGGACTACACCCTGAACGGCGACAAGTGAGGTAACGGATGGCCACAAGAATCCTCCCGGCCGTCGGTGACGCGGACGCCGCCCGCTCGGTGACGGCGTTGCTCAGCCAGCTCCCGGACACCGACCCCGCCCAGCCGGCAGCCAACTCCACCCAGCTCATCGACACCCTCACGCAGCTCGCCCACGAGTCGATGGCCGACCTTCCCGAGGTCGTCCTCATCCACGAGCGGATCGGGCCGGTCCCCGCGCTGGAGCTCGTACGCGAGGTGGCGCTGCGGTTCCCGGCGGTCGGGGTCATCCTGATCACGGCGGACACCAGCCCCGCACTGATCTCCGCCGCCATGGACGCGGGTGCGCGCGGCCTGGTCGGCCTGCCCCTGTCGTACGACGAGCTCGTGGCGCGGGTCCGGGCGACGGGCAACTGGGCCGTCGGCGTGCGCAAGCACCTGACCGCCGAGGTCGGGGCCCCCAGCGGTCCCGGCGGCACGGTGGTCACGGTCTCGGGCGCCAAGGGCGGGGTGGGGACGTCGGTCATCAGCATCCAGATGGCGCTCGCCGCCAGGGCGGCCGGCCGCAGCGTCGCCCTGGTCGACATGGACCTGCAGAACGGGGACCTCGCCTCGTACCTCGACGTGCAGTTCCGGCGGTCCGTCGCCGACCTCGCCGACATCCACGACATCACGCCGCGCGTACTCCAGGACGTCGTCTTCAACCACGAGACGGGCATGGGGCTGCTGCTCGCCCCGGGTGACGGAGAGCGCGCCGAGGAGGTCAGCGAGCGGACGGCCCGGCAGCTCGTCAGCGCGCTCCGCGGCCGCTACCAGGTCGTGGTCATCGACTGCGGCTCCCAGATGACCGGCGCCAACACCGCGGCCATCGAGGTCGCGGACGTCGCCGCACTCGTCCTCACTCCGGACGTCGTCGCCGTACGAGCGGCCAAGCGCATGGTGCGGATGTGGGAGCGGCTCCAGGTCCGCAAGGCCGAGGAGATCATCACCGTCGTCAACCGCGCCGTACGCAACACCGAGATCCAGCCGCCGCTGATCGAGCGCATCGTCGGCACGCGCATCGCGCGCACCGCCGTACCCGCCCACTTCAAGGACCTGCAGCCCGTGGTGGACGCGGGCCGGATGCAGGACCTCGACAGCCGGAGCGTGGTCAAGCAGGCGATGTGGGGCCTGGCGGGCGAGCTGGGCCTGGTGCGCAGCGCCGCACAGCACGCGGCCGGCAGGAAGGGGCGCGCGAGGTACCGCAGCGACCGGGGGGCACTGGGATTCCGCCGGCGCCACGGGGACGGCCGCCCCGGGGACGCCGACGGCGGCGGCATATCTCCGGACTCCCCGACCGGCGAGCCGGACGGGACCGGGCGATGAGGATCCGGCCTGCGCGGCTCCGCGACCCTGCGCAGGGTGATCACGGTGAACGGGGTGACCGGGGACAGGTCTCGGTCGAGTTCCTGGGCATCCTGCCGCTGATCCTCCTGGTGCTGATCCTGCTCTGGGAGTGCGTGCTGGCCGGCTACACGTACACGCAGGCGGGGCACGCGGCCGACCGGGGAGCCCACAGAGGAGCCACTGCGGCCGAAGGACAGCGCGAGGCGTCCTGCCGGAACGGAGCGAGGAACAGCCTCGGCGCTTCCTGGCAGGACTCCGCCGACATCCGTTGCGGCGACACGCACGGCAGCAGCCTGTACGAGGCCGAAGTCGAGCTGGAGGTACCCGTGCTCTTCCCGGGCTTCGCGAGCTTCCCCGTCCCGGTCAGGGGCAGGGCCGCCGTGGCGAAGGAGGGATGAGGCATGGCGAGACGCACTGGTCGCGGGGACCGGGGGCAGGCGGCGGTCGAGTTCATCGGCATGCTTCCGGTGCTGATCCTGATCGGGCTGGCCGTGGTCCAGACGGGCATCGCGATGTACGCGATGGAGCAGGCGGGCACGGCGGCGCGCGCCGCAGCGCGTACGGCCGGCCGCTCCGGCATGGAGAACGGGTGCCGATCGGCAGGCGAGGCCGCGATCAGCGGCTGGGTGGCGAAGAGGACCGAGATCCGTTGCCGGATCGGCGCCGACGAGGCCACCGCGTCCGCAGAAGTGTCCATTCCGTCGATCATCGGGTTCGACCTGGGCAGCACCACCAAGACCGTCACGATGCCCCGCGACACGGCGCGCCCGTGATCCGCACCGACCCGCCCGTGATCCGCCCTCAGCCGAGCACAAGACAGAAGGAGCCCCGAATATGAGCCTGAGGGCGCGCATCAACGCACCCGAGGCAGGCGGCGCACAGCACGAGGAGAACCACCTCGTCTCGGTATACCGCGTCAAGCTGCTCGAGGAGATCGACCTCGCGGAGATGTCCTCGCTCGCGACCGCCGAGCGCAGGGCCCGGCTGGAGCGCGTCCTCGGCCACATCATCAGCCGTGAGGGACCGGTCCTCTCCACGCACGAGCGCTCGCAGCTCATCCGCCGGGTGGTGGACGAGGCGCTCGGCCTGGGCATCCTGGAGCCGCTCCTCGAGGACGCCTCCATCACCGAGATCATGGTGAACGGGCCGGACCAGATCTTCGTGGAGCGCGCCGGCCGCGTCGAGCAGCTGCCGCTCCGCTTCGCCTCGGGCGAGCAGCTGATGCAGACCATCGAGCGCATCGTCTCCACGGTCAACCGCCGCGTGGACGAGTCCAACCCGATGGTGGACGCCCGCCTGCCCTCCGGCGAACGCGTCAACGTGATCATCCCGCCGCTGGCGCTGTCGGGCGCGACGCTGACCATCCGCCGGTTCCCCCGCGCCTACACGCTGCGCGAGATGATCGGTCTGGGCTCCCTGGACGAGCAGATGCTGGCGCTGCTGTCCGCGCTGGTCCGTGCCAAGTTCAACGTCATCGTCTCCGGGGCCACCGGCTCCGGGAAGACGACCCTGCTCAACGCCCTCTCCGGGCTGATCCCGGAGAACGAGCGCATCATCACCATCGAGGACTCGGCGGAGCTCAGGCTCCAGCAGAACCACGTCATCACCCTGGAGTCCCGGCCTCCGAACGTCGAGGGCAAGGGCCAGATCACCATCCGCGACCTGGTCCGCAACTCGCTCCGCATGCGGCCCGACCGCATCATCGTCGGTGAGGTCCGCGGCGGCGAGACGCTCGACATGCTCCAGGCGATGTCCACCGGCCACGACGGCTCCCTGGCCACCGTCCACGCCAACAACGCCGAGGACGCCCTGATGCGTCTGCAGACACTGGCCTCGATGTCCGAGGTCGAGATCCCCTTCGCGGCGCTGAAGGACCAGATCAACAGCGCCGTGGACGTCATCGTCCAGCTGAGCCGCAATGCCGACGGATCGCGGAAGATCAGCGAGGTCGCCATCCTCGACTCCCGCGGCCGGGAGGACTACAAGCTCGTCACGGTGAGCCGGTTCACCGCCCGGCCGATGTCCGCGGACGGCGTCGTGTACGGCGACTTCGCCTACTTCCCGCTGCCGCGCAGGGTGGCCGACCGGCTCTACCTCAAGAACGAGCCCGTCCCGCCCGCCTTCGGAGTGGCCGAGTCCGACGATCAGCTCGCCGCGCGAGAAGCCAAGTAGGAAGTCTGCCAACGGACATGGACAAGTTTGTACTCTTGGCGATCGGCGCCACGCTGCTGTGCTGCGTGCTCGCGATCGTAGGCGTGCACGTGTACGCGACGGGCAAGGCCGAGCGCGAGGCGCTGGTCGACCGGCTCACCCAGCAGGGCCCGGAGGTGCGGACCGGAGCCCGGCGCCCGGCCTTCCGGGGCATCGACCGCCGGATCCGCAAGACCTCGTTCGGCAAGAAGATCGAGCGCCGGCTCGCCGCCACGGGACTGCGCATCACGCCCGGGCAGTTCTTCGTCGGCATGGTCGGCGCCACCGTCGGCATGTGGGTGATCGCCGGCATGCTCCTGGCGCCGTTCTTCGGCCCCATCGCGGCGATCGCCGGTCTCTGGGGCGCTTTCGCCTACCTCAACTGGCAGCGGCAGAAGCGCAACGAGAGGTTCATCAACCAGCTCCCCGAGCTCTCCCGCGTCGTCGCCAACGCCACCCAGGCCGGGCTGGCCCTGCGCACCGCCCTCGCCATGGCCGCCGAAGAGCTCGAAAGCCCGGCCGGCGACGAGCTGGCCAGGGTCGCCGACCAACTGGCCGTCGGCCACACCCTCGACGACGCACTGGACGAACTCGCCAAGCGCCTGCCGTCCCGGGAGCTGGTCGTCCTCGTCACCACCCTCGTCCTGTCCAACAAGGCGGGCGGTACGGTCGTCAGCTCGCTGCGCAGCCTCACTGTCACCCTGGAGGAGCGGAAGGAGACCCGCCGCGAGGTGCGCACCCAGCTCTCGCAGGTCACCGCGACGGCGTACATCGTTCCCGGCATGGGGCTCGGCGCCCTGCTCGTCATGGACCGCATCTGGCCGGGCGCCCTGGACAAAATCACTGGTTCGGTGATCGGGCAGGGCGCCATGATCGTGTCCATCGGCCTCTACGGGCTGGGGTTCTTCCTCGTCCGCCGCCTCGGCAAGATCGACGTCTGAGAGACCTGAGAGATCTGAGAGAAGCTGCACCATGGGACTCCTGCTCGCACTCGTCTTCGCCCTCTCCATCGTCGGGATCTTCTACGGCCTCCGGCTCTACCGCGCCGACGCCAAGCTGCCCGCGGACCTCGCCGTCGCCCTGGAGGTCGGCGCCACCCGGACCAATGCCGCCGGGTCCCTCATCGACCGCCTGGGCATGCGCTACGCGCCCATGGTGCTGCGCATGATGGGGCCCGAGCGGGTGAACAAGACCCGCCGCCGCATCGACATGGCGGGAAACCCCGGCGGCCTCACCATCGACCGGTACGCCGCCCGGCGCTTCGTCTACGGCTTCACGGGCGGCATCGGCGGCCTGGTCATGCTGGCCGGCGGGAAGGTGCTGCTGGCGATCGTGATGTTCGCCTTCGGCGCCGTGTGGGTCGAGGTCGGGCTCTGGTCGGCCGTCCGCGCCCGCAAGGAAGCCATCGAGCGCACGCTCCCGGACTTCCTCGACGTCCTCGCCGTCGTCGTCTCCGCGGGCCTCGGCTTCCGGCAGGCCCTCGACCGCACGGCCGAGAAGTACGAGGGACCGTGGTCCGACGAGCTCCGCATCACCCTGCGCCAGATGGACATGGGCGTCAGCCGCCGCCAGGCCTTCGACGAGCTGCGCAAGCGCAACGACTCCGAGCAGGTCGCGATGTTCGTCACCGCCCTGCAGCAGGGGGAGGAGCTCGGCTCCCCGATCGTCGACACGCTGATGGCCATCGCTGACGACATGCGGCGCACGGACGCGCAGAACGCACGACGCAAGGCGGCCAAGGCCGTGCCCAAGGCCACCACCATCATCACGATGATCATGGTGCCGGCCACGATGATCCTCATCGGCACGGGCATGTTCCTCGGTTCGGGCCTGCTGGGGTAGGGGGAAGAGTGACCACGGCGTACCACACGGGCGCCGGTTCGTCGGCCGCGATCGTCTCCGGTGGTGCTCCCGGGCCCGAAGAGCTCGCGGCCGACGAACCGGCGCTCAGAATTCAGCTCAGTGCCCTGCAGGCGCTGTGCAGACAGGTCTTCGGCTTCCGGCTGGCGATGATCGCGCTCGCGACTCCCTTCGCTCTGTACGGGGTGCGGCGCGGCTGGCCCACCTGGCTGGTCGGGGCGGCGATCCTGTTCACCTTCATGGGCTCGTACGTCCTGATCCGCGACTGGGAGCGCTTCGGGCCGCTGCTGCTCAAGCACCCGGCGCTGCTGGGCGCGGACACCGTCTTCGGCGCCCTCATGCTCTTCACCGCCACCCCCGAGAGCCCGCTCGCCTACGTGACCATCTGCACCCCGCTGCTGGCCGGGCTCGTCTACGGCTGGCGAGGGGCGGCCGTCTTCGCGTCGCTCACGCTGATGATCGTGGGTCTGGCGTACATGGGAGACCGCCACGTCGACCTGTCCGTGGACGGAGCCGCTCTGCTGCCGGGCGTCTGCATCCTCGCCGGGGCGGTCGGCGTAACGTTGCGGCGCCTCCTGCTGCGCTTCGGCGCGGCCAGCAAAGCGCTGACCGACACCCGGTCCCGGCTCGCCGTGAGCGAGGCCGTGCAGAGCGAACGCGCCCGTCTGGCCCGGGAGATGCACGACTCGGTGGCCAAGACCCTGCACGGGCTGGCGCTGGCCGCCGACGGCCTGGCCCACTCCGCCGACCGCATGGACCCGAAACGCCTCAAGGAACAGGCCGAGCTGGTGAGCCGTTCGGCGCGCCGTGCGGCGGCGGAATCCCGGGAGCTCCTCTCGGACCTCAGGCGCGAATCGGGCCTGGACGGAGGAGTGGACGTCACCGTCGAACTCTCCGCCCGCGTCGCCGACTTCGCGCGCCGCTCGGGACTGAGCGCCTCGTGCCGCCCGGTCGGCCGCGCCGCTGTGCCCGCAGTTCCCCATGCCGTTGCGCGGCACCTGCTGACCATAGCTTCCGAGGCGATGGAGAACGCCCACCGCCATGCCGGCCCCTCGAAGCTGGACGTGTCCGTGGGGGTGGTCAAGGGAGCCCTGCGCATCAGTGTCCGTGACGATGGCCGCGGCCTGCCTCCCGGCACCACCTTGGAGGAGCTCAAGCGGAGCGGGCACTTCGGTCTGGTCGGGATGGTGGAGCGGGCGGCCCGCATCGGTGCCCGGATCCGCATCGGCAAGGGGAGCGCACAGGAGGGCACCGAGGTGCGCCTGGAGTTTCCGCTCGCGGCACTGGGCCCGGCGCCCGTAGCAGCGGGCCCTCCGGCGCCTGACCGAACCGCCCCGTCGGCAGCCCGCTAGACCCCCTCCCCCGTCACTTCCGCCCCTCATCGAGAGGAGGGCACACCGTGCAGAACCGGCAGTCGCACCGACCGGCACAGCCGCCGTACCCCCATGTCCCGCCGTCACTTCCGCCCCGGCGGCCGCCGACGCCTCCTACGGGCCCCGCCGAGCCGCAGGATCCCCGGAGCCTCTTCGCGGCCGCCGCGGCTCCCCGGCCCGCCCCGCTCCGCGTCGTGGTCGCGGACGACAACCCCGTCGTACGGGCCGGGCTCACCGCCCTTCTGTCCGGGCGCCAGGACATCGAGGTCGTCGCGGAGGCCGGAAACGGCCGTGAAGCGTACGACGCCGCCTACCGGCTCCGGCCGGACGTCGTCCTGCTGGACGTACGGATGCCCGAAGTGGACGGCATCTCGGCGCTCCCGTACCTCGTGCAGCTGACGACGGTCCTGATGCTGACGTACAGCCAGGAGGCCGAGATCGTGCATGAAGCGCTGCGGCTCGGGGCGGGTGGCTACCTGGTGCACGGGGAGTTCACAGCCGATGAGCTCGTCCTGGCCATACGCAACATCAAGCAGGGCAGGGCCCACTTCACCGCCACGGCCTCCACGGCCCTGCTGGCCCACGTACGGCAGGCGCCGGGGCGGGCGGACGGCCGTGCGGAGCTGCCGGACGGCTTGGGAAGGGGCGCGCCCGGTGCGGCTCACCCTGCTCCTCGCCCCACTGCGCCCCCGCCCGAACCGGCCCAGTTCGCGCTGAGCCGGCGGGAGGAGGAGGTGATGGACCTCATCGCCGCAGGGATGACCAACGCCGAGATCGCGGCGACGTGCTTCATCAGCGAGAAGACGGTCAAGAACCACATCAACCGCATCTTCACCAAGTTGCAGACCGAGAACCGGAGTCAGGCCATAGCCCTCTGGCTCGGGACGACACGTGGGGGAGGAAGAGCGCATGGCTGACGCACAGCGGCGGGTGAAGGGGGCCCACGCGAACGGGCGGGTGGCTGGTGCACGCCTTTGGGCCCGGGTTTGGGTCTTGGGACCCATGTTCAGACGTGGGGTTCCGGCGTACGTTTCTGCTGCCGTCGGGGAGGCCGGTCAGGTGGCGACCGGAGGCGCTGATGGAACCAGGACTTACGTAGAGGCCGGTACGACGCCGGCTGCAGCCGGAGGGGAAGAGCATGAACGACAAGCTGCTGAAGGCGGCCGTCGACACCAAGGTGCACGTGGTGGAGTGGCGGGACACCTGCATCGACCGGATGTTCCGTCGCGAGCGGTCCAAGGGCCAGACCGCGGTGGAGTACATCGGCATGATCGTGGTCGTGGTGGCGATCATGGCGGCGATCGCGGGCTTCACGGACATCGGCAAGACAATCAAGACCAAGATTATGGAAGCGATCGACGGGGTGGACACCGGAAAGAAGGGCGGCGGCGGCGACGCCGGTGGCGCCGGTCAGTCCCCCAAGCCCAAGGAATCCAACAAGTAGTCCTGATGCGGTGGGTAGCACGACCGCATAGTGAGGCAGGGCAGGCTCTCCCCATCTACATCACGGTGGTGGCGGGCCTGCTCTTCCTCGCGTTCGCCTACGTCGCGGTCGGCCAGGCAGCCGTGTCCCGCAACGGCGCCCAGTCGGCAGCGGACGCGGCCGCCCTGGCTGCGACACGGGACGCACGCGAGCAACTTCGTACTACTCTGCTCGCATCCCTCGCCGACCCCGCGACCTGGCAACGCGCGCTCAACGGCAGGAACGTCTTCACCGAGAGGGCCTGCGCGGCAGCGAGGCGCTTCGCAGAAGTCAACGAAGCGCAGATGGGCAACGGCCCCGAGGACTGCAGGCCGCTCAACGACGGCCGCACGGGCTTCACCGTCAGGCTGCAGTCGAGGAAGTCCGTCGGCGGATCCGCCGTTCCCGGCACCGGGAACCGTCACATGGAGGCGACCGCCACCGCGGTCATCGTGCCGAGAGTGTGCACGCTGCGCCCTGCGAAGACCAATTCCCCCGAGCCCGGTCGGCCTCCTATCCCTCGGGGGAGCAAAGAGCCGGAACCGAGCCGGACTCCGGCCCCGGGAGAGAGCAAGAAGCCCGAGCCGAAGCCAGTGCAACTCCACTGCTCCGACGGCCGTACCTGGGAATTCGACCCGGAGAACCTCGGTGGCGCGAAGAACCTCCCTGGTGTGGCGGACCTGTTCTCCGTCAGACTTGCCGACTAACATGCGCGGCCAGTTTGCGAACAACAACTAGAGGACGATGAGTGATGAGCGTGTGGCAGCGTGCCCGGGCACGTCGGACTGTCGTAGGTGCCGCCTTGACGGCGGCACTCACCTTGACGCTGTCCGCCTGCGGAAGTGACGGCAAGGAAGAGAAGCCGGACGCTGGCCGGAGCGCCCAGGGGAACAGCCGGGACAAGCAGGATTCACAGGCCAAGCAGGACTCCCCGCCCAAGCAGTCGGACAACTCCAAGGTGATTGCCACGCTCAAGGGTCAGGCGGGCATCATCCTGGACATCACTTCGGCGACACGCAGCGCCGGTGGTTTCGTAACAGTTCACGGGAACCTGAAAAACACGGGGCAAGGGAAGTACTACGACACCCAGCAGTGGTCAGGGCCAGAGCTGGACGTGATCCGGGGAGCAGGCGGGAGCTCCCTCGGAGGTGCCACGCTCGTGGATGAGAAGGAGAAGAAGCGATACTACACATTGCGGGATACGGAGAACCGACCACTGGCTTCGGTGGGCATGGCCATCATCGAGCCTAACTCGGAACAGAAGGTCTTCATGCAGTTCCCTGCCCCACCGAAGACCACGTCCCAGGTAGACCTCCAGATCCCGTCCTTCCAGTCCGTTGCTCTGACGCTGACGGATGGCTGAAGCCATGGAAAAGTTCCGCAGGCAAGGGCCGTCCTGGGCTCTTTCCGCCGCCCTCACCGTTGTCCTGACAGTCGCCGCTGCACCTGCCGCCCTGGCCGACGAGGTCCCCCCCGCCCCCTCCGTCTTCACCGGGAAGATCGACCCCAAGGACCCGGGGCTCAAACTGGAGTCGGGAAGGGCCCTCGGACCCCCCAAGGTGCTCGACATCAAGAGCATCGTGGGTGACGAAGGCGGTGAGGAGCAGCGGGCCGATACCAACTCGGACGTGAAGTTCCAGCTCCAGGCCGAGGTCCTCTTCGGCAAGGACAGCGCCGATCTCAACCCTGCTGCGAACGATCGCATCAGGACCATCGCCGAGGAGATCAAGAAGCAGAACGCCCAGCAGGTCCAGGTCTTCGGCTTCACCGACAACCTCGGGTCGCACGAGCACGGGGTGGAGCTCTCCAAGCAGCGCGCGGACGCGGTGCAGAAGGAACTGTCCAAGTCGCTCGGTCCCGACGTCCGCTACGAGATCCGCGGCTACGCCGAAGACGCTCCGGTCGCGTCCAACGACACCGAAGAGGGCCGCAAGCAGAACCGTCGCGTGGAGGTTTCCTTCCCGCGCGCCCACTGAGCGCCGCTCACAAGCAGCTTCCGAGGTACCCCCGCCCTCTAGGTCGCGTTGGGCCCCGAATGGGGCCCACGGGCCCACGACCTGTTGATCAATGCCGGTTACCGTGAGCCCAAACGATCAAGGACAGAGGGCTCGGGGGAATGAGCGGCATAGGCAATAGATTCGGCTCCAGTCAGGCATACAACTCTTATGGGACGCCACCCCGGCAGCAGTCCAACGTCTTCTTCTCGCTGATGCGCTCCTGGGCGGCGGCGGTCGCCGTCCTCTTCGCGTCCGGGCTGACGCTCAATGCCGCGATCCTCGACGAACTCGCGACCGGGGAGCACCTCGCCTCCTTCGGATGGCGGGTCGCCATCATCTACGTGCCCAACACGCTGTACGTCACGCTGGCCGTCTGGGCTGCAGCACGCCTCCTTCCCGAGCCGCACAGGGACTCCCTGCCCCTGTATCTCCTGGCCGCACTGGGAGTTCCGGTCATCACCTCCACGCGGACCATCGTGGAGGGCTGGGATCTCGTCGTCACCGAGGGCATCGGCATGGTGGCCGCAGCCCTCGTCCTGGGCGGTGCCGCCGGGCTCGTGCTCGGCCGGCTGCCCCGGTCGGGCGGCGGCAGTGCGGACTACCCCTGGAACGACCTGGGAGTGACCGCGACCGAATACATCGGCACGGTCGTGGTGGTCGTGGCGGTGATGGCCAGCGTGGTCGCCACCAGCGTGGGCAAGAGCGTCGCCGACACCATCAAGGCGAAGATCTGCCAGGCCGTCGGTGGCAGTTGCAAGACACCGCGCGAGATCGAAGCCGCGAGGAAACCCGATTCCTATTTCGAACCGACGATGTGCAACACCGCCAACACCAGCAGCACGGCGGGCCACGAAGTGAAGCTCGCCTGGTTCAAGTTCGGCAACGAGTACGGCTTCCAGCAGCAGAAGTTCAAGGTCCGCGAGGTCGACGACAAGGGGAACCCCGTCCTGGGCAAGGACGGGAAGCCCGTGTACAAGGACAAGGTCCGGCTCACCTTCAGCGAGGCCGGAAAGGCCGGCGTCGCCTACTCCCCCAAGTGGGGCGCGAAGGTCGGCAAGCTCGACGAGGAGGGCGAGTCCGAGGTCGAGCTGTCCGCGAGCGTGAAGGTGACGACGGGCGACACCTGGCAATTCGACAGCCAGGAGGAGGCGGACAAGTTCCGCGACAAGCTGGAGAGCCTGGAGAGCGCGAAGGCCGGAATGCAGTACGCCAGGGATTCTCCCCTGGTGGCCTCCAACAGCGCGAAGCGCTATCTGGAGCTGCAGAGGGAAGTCAACAACACCATCAACGCCGGTCATCTGTCCTACGGTTCGGTAGGACTCGAGGGAGCGGGCGAACTCAAGATGTCCGGCTCGATCGACGACCAGATCACGGGCAAGCTCGGCGGCAAGGTCAAGGTGGCGCCCACCGCGACGATCACCAAGGACGGTATCAACAACACGACGTCCAAGACCTTCGCGTTCAAGGTGGAGGGCGCCGGGACCGCCGAGGGCAGTGCCGGCGGGAGCAAGGCTTCCGCGGAGTACGGAGCCGGCGTCACCGGAGCCCTCACGGTCACCCGTGACAAGGACGGGAAGCTGAAGCGGATCATCATGACCCGCACCGAGGAGGTGTCCGGCAAGGGGGGCGGCAAGCAGGAAGCCTCCGACGACGAAAAGGTCCCGGACAAGAACAAGAAGGGCAAGGACAACAAGAACGCGGGAAAGTCCAAGCACAAGGGATCGGGCAGCGCCTCGGCGAAGGACAGCGTGACCGAGGTCGTCACCACCACGATCGAGCTCAACACCCCGGACAAGCAGAAGACCGCCCAGAATTGGCTGAACGGCAACAGCAAGTACGGCAAGCCGCTGGAGATGCTGCTTTCCGACGAGGCGGCCACGAACCGGCCCGGCGACGAGGACAAGTTCGGTCAGCTGATGTTCGACGAGGGCCGGTCCAGCAAGCTCACCTACGACGGCGTGACCGATGCGGCGGAATTCGGCGCCGAGCTCAACCTGGGCATGGCCTCCTTCGGCTACACGGCGAACTTCGAGGGCAGCAAGGAGAAGGTCCGCCAGGAGGACGCGGAGTTCCTCGGTGCTCCGCAGGACGGCAAGCGGAGTTATGTGCCGATGACGCTCTGCTCGAAGTAGCGGCTTCGGGCGTGAGCCCGGAGCCGTACCCTGCCGGACAGTCCCACAGAGAGTGAGCCCTCAATGATCACCACCACCGCACGCCGCGCCACGGCAGCCGCCGCGACCACCGCCCTCCTGGGCGCTCTCGTGGTCGGCTGCGGTAGTGAGAAGAGCGCCGAGGCAGCCGTCCCGGAGGGGTGGCGGACGCTTGACGCGCAGCAGGTCAGCGTCGCCTATCCGAAGGGCTTCAAGGAGCTGGCGAAGGACAAGCTGCCCAAGACCGCCACGGCCGAAGCCGATCTGGTGGAGGGCGGCAAGACCGTCGCCCGCATCGTGGCCCAGGTGAAATTCATGAAGACCAGCGACCTCGATATGGCGGTGACCGGCGCGGAGGCACCGTACGAACTCGGCGGCACGCCCAAGGGCAAAGAGGACATCAAGGTCGCCGGGACCGGCAAGGCCGTGCGCATCGATCACGAGTTCAAGTCCAGCGGCGAGGACGACTCTCCTCCCCGGGACACGGAAATGACCGCCGTCGACATCGTCGGCATGGACAAGGACGACCGTCCTTGGGTGGTGCGCATCACCGCGCCGAAGGGGAAGCTCTCGCAGGACGATCTGGACGGGGTCATCAAGTCCGTCAAGGTGACGGGCTGACCCGCCCCGCTCAAATCCCTCTACTGCTTCGGCCAGACCTTCACCACGTAAAGCCAGAGCAGTACTGCACTCAGCAGGAAGAACGCACCGCTCAGCAGCACCCCGAAAGCGCTCCCGATCACGGGAGACAGGGTGCGCGGTCCGGTAATGGTCGCCGTCCGCTCCGGGTCGTCCGCCCGGTAGCGGACGGTGACCTTTTTGCCTTCCCGCATGAGCATGGTGGGTTCCTCGAACTCCACTGCCCGGCCGTCGGCGGTGGTGAAGCCGTAGACGTAGTGCATGCGCGTGAAGCCGTCGGACCCCTCCGTCCCGTAGCTGCGCACGCAGCGGCCCTCCGCCCGCTGCCCGAAGAAGACCGACCGCAGCGAGGTCAGCAATTCGCGGGTGCACTTGTAGAGAACCCACGTGGTGCCCGCCATGAAGAGCAGGAGGACGATCAGGGTGGTCATGCCCTCACCTTAAGCAGGCGCCCAGGGCGGCCCGGTGTCCGTCCGAACCCTTGACACGGCTAATGGTCTGGACCAACTTGTACGCCCATACGGTGGCCGCCGTCCCTCCTCCCCGACCTCTCGATCCCCACTCCCCACCGGAGGCACCAGTGGATCAGTCACGCCCATCTCGCCGTAGACGGCGCAGATCCCGCACCCCCCTCCTCATGGCCGCCGGCCTCGTTCTGGCCGGGCTTCCCGCCCTCGCCACCGCCACCGCCGATGCTCATGCCGCCACCGCCGAAGGCAATCTGGCCAAGAATCCCGGGTTCGAGGCCGGGCTTGCCGGGTGGTCCTGTTCCGGTGGCAGCGGGGCCGTCGTCGGGGCGCCCGTGCACGGTGGGAGCGGGGCGTTGAAGGCGGCACCCGCCGGAGGCGACAACGCCCGGTGTGCGCAGGTGGTCAGCGTGCGGCCCAATTCGTCGTACACGCTGGCCGCCTGGGTTCAGGGCTCCTACGTCCACCTCGGCGCCGGCGGGACCGGCACCACCGACGTCTCGACGTGGACGCCGTCCGCCGGTACGTGGCAGCAGCTCTCCACTTCCTTCACCACCGGGCCCTCCACCACCTCCGTCACCGTCTACACCCACGGGTGGTACGGGCAGGCCCCCTACTTCGCCGACGACATCACCCTCACGGGGCCCGGCGGCGGCGAGCCCGGCGAACCGGTGCCGGGCGCTCCGGGCGGGCTCAAGACGGGGGCCGTGACCGCCTCCTCCGTGGCCTTGTCCTGGGACGCGGTCGCCGGGGCCACGGGGTACAACGTCTACCGCGACGGCGCCAAGGTCGCTTCGGCCGACGGGACTTCGGCGACGGTCGGCGGACTCGCGGCCTCCACCTCGTACCGGTTCGAGGTGACCGCCACCAACGCGGCCGGGGAATCGCCCAGGTCGGCCGCGGTGACCGCCACGACCACCGCCGGCGGCGACCCCGGCCCCGGACCGGGCGGGCCCTCGGTGCCCAAGCACGCGGTGACCGGCTACTGGCAGAACTTCAGCAACGGCGCCACCGTCCAGAAGATCAGTGACGTGCAGAGCCAGTACGACATCATCGCCGTCGCCTTCGCCGATGCGACGGCGGCGCCGGGCGCGGTCGACTTCCGGCTCGATCCCGCCCTGAACTACTCCGAGGCGCAGTTCAAGGCCGACATCGCCGCCAAGCAGGCGGCCGGCAAGAGCGTCGTCATCTCCATCGGCGGCGAACGCGGCACGGTCACCGTCAACGATGCCGCCTCCGCCGCCCGCTTCGCGGACAGCGTCCACGCCCTGATGCAGGAGTACGGGTTCGACGGCGTCGACATCGACCTCGAGAACGGCCTCAACCCGACCTATATGACGCAGGCGCTGCGCGCGCTCTCGGCGAAGGCGGGCAGCAAGCTCGTCATCACCATGGCGCCGCAGACGATCGACATGCAGTCGACGTCGGCGGGCTACTTCCGCACGGCCCTCAACATCAAGGACATCCTGACCGTCGTCAACATGCAGTACTACAACAGCGGCTCCATGAACGGCTGCGACGGGAAGGTGTACGCGCAGGGGTCCGTCGACTTCCTCACCGCGCTCGCCTGCATCCAGCTCGAAGGCGGCCTCGACCCCTCGCAGGTCGGTCTGGGCCTGCCCGCCTCACCGCGCGCGGCGGGCGGCGGCTACGTCTCCCCGTCCGTCGTCAACAACGCCCTGGACTGCCTGGCGAAGGGCACGGGCTGCGGCGCGTTCAAGCCGTCGAAGGCGTATCCCGGGATCCGCGGGGCGATGACGTGGTCCACGAACTGGGACGCCGCGGCCGGCAACGCCTGGTCCGGCGCGGTGGGGCCGCACGTCCACGGGCTGCCGTAGGCGCTCCCGGCACCCGCGCGCCCCCTGCTGCCGGGCGGGCCCGCAGGCCCGTCCGGCAGCAGAGAAGCAGAGAAGGACAGAAGAGAGGGGTACGAACGACGATCAGCGATCAGCGATCAGCGATCAAGGCTTCGGCAGCGCACAGCCCGGCAGGCTCAGGTCCACCTTGTTCCCCACCTTGATGCACTTGGCGATGCCGTACGT
This sequence comes from Streptomyces sp. KLMMK, assembly GCF_036961605.1. NCBI lineage: Bacteria > Bacillati > Actinomycetota > Actinomycetes > Kitasatosporales > Streptomycetaceae > Streptomyces > Streptomyces sp. KLMMK. The sequence continues at coordinate 17,408 of NZ_JBAMDC010000023.1, read as the reverse complement.
CTCCTGCGCGTAGTTGATGCCCTTCCGCACGGTGACCTGGCCGTTCTCGTCGACCTCGCACGGGTTGTTCATCGTGCAGCGCTCGCCGCTCTCGTTGCCCGTGTTGTTGATGGCGACGACCTTCCCGGTGTTCGCGTCGATCACCGGCGAGCCGGACGTGCCGCCTATCGTGTTGCACGACGGGGTGTAGCGGAGCGAGTCCTTCCAGGTCCAGTCGCTCTCGCGCAGGCGGTAGACGAAGCCGTCGACGTTGCAGCTGTAGATCCGCTTCCAGAAGCCGGAGACGACCTTGATCGGCGTACCGCTCACCGGGTGGTCCGCCGACAGGCCGAGCGCGTTGATCCCGTAGCGCTGCTTGATCTGGGCATATGTTGTGTTCAGCTCGTACAGCGTGACGTCCGTGTCGGTCATCGTGGCGTACGAGATCTTGGTCGCGCGCAGCGTGGCGACCTTGTTCGCGCTGGAGTCGAGCAGGCTGAACGTGCGGGTGGACGGCTTGTCGGTGACGACGACGCCCGGGCCCGGCATGCCGGTCTCCAGGCAGTGTCCGTTGGTCATGACGAGGCCGGGGTCGTTGTCGGACGAGCTCGGCAGGCGGATCAGGGAGCCGGAGCAGTTGCTGAGCGCCACGGTGCCGGCGAAGTCGACCGCCTTGTGTCCGCCCTTGGCGGACGCGTCCGCGTTCGCGCCCGCGGCCGCAGTCGTAGCCGAAACCGCAGCCGAAGCCGTGGCCGAAGCCGAGGCCGCTCCCCCGTCCGGGGAAACGGCGGCGGCGGTTCCGGCGCCGGCCATGGTCGCCCCGGCGAGGAGGAGGGTGGTGGTGGTGAGCGCGCCGACGAGAGGTCTTCTCATGGGGGGTGGTTCCTCTCTGAGACGGATCCGGGCCGCCCGGGCCGGATCCGGGCCGAAGTTCCGTTCGGTTTTGACGTGTGCATTGTTGGTGCCCCTGAGGGCGCGCGCAATCAACCGGTCGCAAGTGAAAGGGAAGTTGGCCTGAATCTCCCGTTCGGACGCGTTGACCAGTTCATGTCATCCTCCGACACTGACCACGCGCCCCCGGGCACTACCCGCACCCTACGCACACCCCGCACAACCCGCACGCCATGCACCATCCGCGGGCGACGCACCGTCCGCGGCCCCCGTACCCCCCGCACACCCCCCACCCGTCGCACTACCGGAACCCCCCAGGAGACCGCATGCGACCCCGCTCGCACGGCAGATGGGCCACCGCCCTCGCTGCCGTGCTCACCCTGGCCCTGGCCGTCCCCGCCGCCTCGCGGGACACGGACGGGAAGACCACCGACGGAAGGTCCCGGGCGTACGAGGTCACCGGCCCTCGTACCGCCGCCCAGCGCACCGCCGTGGCCGCGACCGGCGCCGCCATCGACGCCGTGCGGCACGGCTCGGTCGTGATCACCGCGGACGACGCCCAGGCCGAGCGCATCCGCCGGATGGGCTACAAGGTCAGCCGGCTGCCCGGGCCGCCGGACCGCACGGAGGGCCGCTCCCCCGAGCCGTACGACTTCCCGCCCGCCGACGCCGGGTTCCACAACTACCGCGAGGCGATGGCGGAGATCGACGCCGGCGTCGCCAAGTACCCGTCGATCATGAGCAGGAAAGTCATCGGCAAGTCGTACGAGGGCCGCGAGATCGTCGCCGTGAAGATCAGCGACAACGTGGCCGCCGACGAGGACGAACCCGAGGTCCTCTTCACCGCGCACCAGCACGCGCGCGAGCACCTCACCGTCGAGATGGCCCTCTACCTGATCAAGGAGTTCGGCTCCAAGTACGGCAGCGACCCGCGGACCACCAAGGCGGTCGACAGCCGCGAGATCTGGATCGTCCCCGACGTCAACCCCGACGGCGGCGAATACGACATCGCCACCGGCTCGTACCGCAGCTGGCGCAAGAACCGCCAGCCCAACGCGGCGTCCAGCAGCCGCGGGACCGACCTCAACCGCAACTGGAACTTCAAGTGGGGCTGCTGCAACGGCTCCTCCGGCAGCACCGGCTCCGAGACCTACCGCGGCTCGGCCCCCGAGTCCGCGCCCGAGGTGAAGGTCGTCGCCGACTTCGTGCGCAGCCGGATCGTCGGCGGCAAGCAGCAGATCAAGGCCGGGATCGACTTCCACACGTACAGCGAGCTGGTGCTGTGGCCGTTCGGCTACACGTACAACGACACCGGCCCGGGCATGACCCAGGACGAGCACGACGTCTACGCGACCCTCGGCAAGTCCATGGCCGCCAGCAACGGCTACACGCCCGAGCAGTCCAGCGACCTCTACGTCACCGACGGGACGATCGACGACTGGCTCTGGGGCGACCAGCGGATCTTCTCGTACACCTTCGAGATGTATCCGAACGAGAGCGGGGCGGGCGGCGGCTTCTACCCGCCCGACGAGGTCATCGACCGCGAGACCGCGCGCAACCGCGACGCGGTGCTGCAGCTGCTGGAGGCGTCGGACTGCATGTACCGGGTCATCGGCAAGGAGGCGCAGTACTGCAAGCAGTAGCCCGCGGTACGAGACTGCAGGCAGCAAGCAGTGGCCGCCGCACGAGCGGCCCCGCCGGGCCGGCCGGAGAGGCCCGCGGGGCCGCGTCACGGAATCACGACGCTCAGCGCCCCCGCCACCGCGAACCCCGCCACCGACAGCACCGACTCCAGCACCGTCCACGACTTCAGCGTCTCCCGCTCCGGTATGCCGAAGTACTTGGCCACCATCCAGAAGCCGCCGTCGTTGACGTGCGAGGCGAAGATCGAGCCCGCCGACACCGCCACGATGAGCAGCGCCAGGTGGGCCTGGGAGGAGGAGGTGCTGCCGGAGAGGAGCGGGGCGACGATGCCCGCCGTCGTCACGATCGCGACCGTCGCCGAGCCCTGTGCCACCCGCAGCGCGACCGCGAGCAGCCAGGCCAGGACGATGACCGGCAGCCCCGCGCCGTCGAACGTGCCGGCCAGGGCCCGGGCCACCCCGCTGCTCTTGAGGACCGCGCCGAAGATCCCGCCCGCGCCGACGACGAGGAGGATGTTGCCCACCGGCTTCAGCGACGCGGTCGAGACGGCCTCCAGCGACGCGCGGGACCAGCCGCGCCGCAGGCCCAGCAGCCAGTACGCCAGGAGCAGGGCGATGGTCAGCGCGACGAAGGGGTGGCCGAAGAACTCCACCACCGAGCGGGCCGTGCTCGGCGCGAACGCCACGGAGGAGAACGTCGCGAGGAGGATGAGGAGCAGGGGCGTGCCGATGACGGCTAGCAGAGTGCCGAGCGCGACCGGCTTCTCCGGCTCGGCCCGTCCCCCGGGCTCGGCCTGTTCCCCGGATTCCCCGGACGCGGGGCTCTGCGCGGTCACCGCCCGCTTCGCCTCCTCCGCCGCCTCGGCCATGTCGGCCGGTACGGGGACGAAGACGCGGCGACCGATCCACGCCGCGTACCCCCACGCCGCCAGGACCGCCGGCACGCCCGCCGCGGCGCCCATGAGGATCACCCAGCCGAGGTCCACGTGCAGCAGCCCGGCCGCGGCCACCGGGCCCGGGTGGGGCGGCAGGAACGCGTGGGTCATGGAGAGCCCGGCCAGCAGCGGCAGCGCGTACAGCAGAATCGATTTCCCGCTGCGCCTCGCGGCCGCGTACACGATCGGCGCGAGGACGAAGATGCCCACGTCAAAGAAGACCGGGATGCCGAAGAGCACCCCGGTCACCCCCATCGCGAGGGGCGCGCGCCGCTCGCCGAAGAGGGCGAGCAGCCGCGCGGAGAGGGCCTCCGCGCCGCCGGAGACCTCCAGGACCGAGCCGAGCATCGTGCCGAGCCCGATGATGACGGCGATGTGGCCGAGGGTGCCGCCCATGCCCGCTTCGACGAGCGGGACGGCGCCGGACTTCTGGACCGTGCCGAAGAGTTCCGTCACGGACAGCCCGGCACCGAGGCCGACGGCGACCGAGACGGCCAGCAGGGCCACGAACGGCTGCAGCCTGACCTTGATGATCAGGAACAGGAGCAGGGCGATGCCGAGGGCCGCGACGGTCAGCAGACCGGCGGTGCCGGGTACGAGGGCCGGAAGCCCTCCCGTGCGGCCCTCGGCCGCGTACGTGACGGACGTGATCGGCGTAACGGCTATGACGGATGTGACGGACACGGCGAGCACCCCCCGGCCCCGGTACGGCCGTCAGCCGAGCACGGCGAGCGCGTCGATCTCGATGAGCAGGCCGGCGGGGAGGCCGACGTAGACGGTCGTACGGGCCGCCGGGACGGACTTCAGGTCGGCGAAGTACTCGTTGTAGATCGCGTTCATCTCCGCGAAGTGGGCGGTGTCCGTGAGGTAGATCCGCATCATGATCACGTCCTCCCAGGTCGCGCCGCCCTCCTCCAGGACGGCCTTGACGTTGGCGAGGGTCTGCAGGGTCTGCTCGCGCAGGGTGTCCCCGGCGGGTGTCGGGGGCTGCCCCTCCACCGCCGGCAGGAAGCCCACCTGCCCGGCGACCTGCAGGATGTTGCCCTTCTTCACCCCGTGCGAGAACTTCGCGGGCGGGGTGGTGTGGGTGGCCGGCGTGATGGCGATCTTCTCGATCTTCTCGGTGTTCTCGGTGTTCTCGGTCATGGCGTCACTACTTCCTCATGGGTGGCGGTGTGGTGCCGGAGTACTCCGCACTGACGGCTTCCGCGGTGCGGCGCAGCAGCGGGAGGAGTTCGAGGAGCTCGCCCGTGCCGACGACCACGTTGGGCGCGGAGATCGAGCAGGCGGCGACGACGCGCCCGTCGGTGCCGCGGACCGGTGCGCCGACGCAGTTGATGGACTCCTCGTGGCCGCCGAAGTCGGTGGCCCAGCCCTGCTCGCGCACGGTCGCGAGCTCCTTGAGGAAGGCGGCGGCGTCCGGCGTCGAACGGGCCGTGTAGGCGGGGTAGTCGAGGCGTTCGGCGACGGCGCGGCGCTCGGGCTCGGGCAGGTCGGCGAGGAGCAGCTTGGCGACGGCGGCGACGGTGATCGCGACGGGCTTGCCGATGCGCGAGTACATCCGTACGGGGTAGCGGCTCTCGACCTTGTCGATGTAGAGGACCTCGCCGTCCTCGTACACGGCGAGGTGCACGGTGTGCCCGCACCGCTCGTTGAGCGCGACGAGGTGCGGGTGGGCGATCTCGCGGACGTCGAGGTTCTCGGCGGCCTGCTGGGCGAGGGCGAACAGGCGGGTGCCGAGGCGGTAGCGCTGGTCCTGCTGCCGGTAGACCATGCCGTGCTCATGGAGGGTGCGCAGCAGGCGCAGCGCGGTCGACTTGTGGACGTCGAGGCGGGCCGCCACCTGCTCCAGGTTGGCCGGCCCCTCGGCGAGCAGCGGCAGGATCCGCAGGGCGCGGTCGACGGTCTGGCTCATGTGCGTTCCTTCGCGGCGGCGGGCCCGGGGTCGGTACCCCCGGTGGATTCGGTGGGGTCGGTGGGTGCAGTGGTGGCCTCCGTCCAGCCCGGGCCGAGACGCAGCCGCCCCCACCCCTCGGCGCCGAGGGCCGCGAGCCGGTCGGCGAGGTCGCGCCGGGGCGGGGCGGCGAGGTCGCCCGGGGAGGTCAGCGCGGCGGCGGCCACGAGGTGCCCGTGGCGCAGCCGCCGTTCGACGGGCAGCCCGCGCAGCGTGCCGGAGAGGAAACCGGCGGCGAACGCGTCCCCGGCGCCGACGGGCGCGACGACGTCGACGGAAAGGGCGGGAACGAAGACGACTGCGTCGGCGTCGGCGTCGACATCGGCGTCGGTGTCGGTGTCGGGAGCGCCGGCGGCGCCGCCGCGCACGTACGCCGTCGCCCCCACGGCCCCCTGTTTGACGACGAGGACCCGCGGCTCGGGCAGCGCGGCCCGTATCGCCGCCGCGCCGCGGACGCCCCAGGCCGCCTCCGCCTCGTCCTCACCGACGAAGACGAGGTCGCAGCGGCGGGCGAGGTCGGCCAGGACGGCAGGTCCGTCGGAGGCATCACGCCCTACGGCGGCGCCCCGCCACAACGCCACGCGGTAATTGACGTCGAAGGAGACGAGGGGGCGGCCGGGGCGCTGCTCGGTGAGGTCGCGCACGAGGGCGAGGCAGCCGGCGGAGAGCGCGGCGGTGATGCCGGTGAGGTGCAGGACGCGGCCGGACCACGCGGTCGCGCGGCGGACGAGGGCCGGCGACATGGCGGAGGCGGCGGACCCGGCGCGGTAGTAGAGGACTTCGGAGAGGGGGGCGGAGGCGGGTGCGGGAAGCCTCGGCCCGGAAAGAACCGCCTCAGGACGTCCCTGCCCGGGAAGCCCCACGCCCCGCTCCCCCGCCGTGCGGAAGTACACGCCCGTGGGCCGCCCGGCATCCCGCTGGACCGCCGATACGTCCACGCCGTACGCGGCGATCGCCGCCACCAGGTGGTCACCGAAGGCGTCCGCGCCGACCCGGCTCACCCACTTCGCCCGGTGCCCGGCGGCGGCCAGTGCGCAGGCGACGTTGGACTCCGCTCCCCCGATGCCCCGGTCGAAGGAGGCGACCCCGGCGAGGGGGCCCGGCTCCGGCCGCGCGGGACGGAAGGCGACCATCGACTCGCCGAGGCACACGACGTCGGCTGCGGTCACGGTCGGCCTCGCTCCCCGGTCCGGTGGTGTACGCGTCTTGTGCACACGTCTTGTGCACGCGCCTTGCGTACGCCTCTTCTGTACGGGTCCTGTCACGGTCGCTCTCAGGACGCGAGATGACCGTTGACCCCGTACTTGGCGGGATGTTAGACAGCAGCCAGCGCTCTACGCAATGAACGTTGCACAATGCGCAACAGAAGCGCAGCAGAACCCGACACACGACGTACGTCCGTACGACGTACACACGACTCCCCCGGGAGGCTCCATGGCCACCGCCGACGCGACCACCGACGCCGTCGCCCGCCTCGCGGACACCCGCGTCGACCACCGCTTCAAGGGCCTGCCCCCGGACGCCGAGGGCCTGACCGTCGGTGCGCTGGCCGCCCAGCGCCGCTCGCTGTTCACGGGCGGCTTCACCACGCCCGTGCTCGCCCTCTCGGCGGAGGCGCTCGACCACAACCTCGCCCTCATGGAGCGCTGGTCCACCGGCCACGGCCTGGCCTTCGCCCCGCACGGCAAGACCACCATGGCCCCGCAGCTGCTGGAGCGTCAGATCGCGCACGGCGCCTGGGGGATCACCGCCGCGACGGTCTCCCAGGTCCGCGTCTACCGCGCCTTCGGCATACACCGCGTCTTCCTCGCCAACGAGGTCGTGGACGCCGCCGCGCTGCGCTGGCTGGCCGCCGAGCTGGACGCCGACCCGGAGTTCCGCCTCTTCACCTACGTCGACTCCGTGCGCGGCGTCGAGCTGATGGACGCGGCGCTCCGCGAGGCCGGGGCCGCGCGCCCGCTCGACGTCGTCGTCGAGCTGGGTGCGGCCGGCGGCCGCACGGGCGCCCGCACCGAGGCCGAGTGCACGGCCGTGGCCGACGCCGTGGCCGCCGTGAGCACCCTGCGGCTGGCGGGGGTCGGCGGGTACGAGGCGGAGATCCCGGGCGCCGACGGCGAACTCGTCGGCGCGTGGCTGCGCCGGCTGACCGCGCTGGCCGTCGAGTTCGACAAGGCGGGCCGGTTCGCCGGCGTGGAGCAGGTGGTCGTGAGCGCGGGCGGCAGCGCGTGGTTCGACGCGGTCGCGGAGGTCTTCGCGGAGCTGCCGGAGCTGTCGGTGCCCGTGCTGAAGCTGCTGCGGTCGGGGGCGTACGTCACCCACGACGACGTCGCGTACCGGAAGAAGACCCCCTTCAACCGGCACCCGGAGGAGGGCGAGCTCCGCCCCGCGTTCCGCCTCTGGGCCCAGGTCGTCTCCCGCCCGGAACCGGGCCGGGCCTACCTCAACGCGGGCAAGCGCGACGTCCCCTACGACCTGGACCTGCCGGTGGTGCGGGCGGTGCGCTCGGCACGGGACGGCTCGGTGCGGGGCGGTGAGGGCATGACCGTGATCGGGCTGGCCGACCAGCACGCGTTCGTGGAACTGGCGGAGGACGTGGAGCTGGAGGTCGGGGACTGGGTGGGGCTGGGCCTGTCGCACCCGTGCACGGCCTTCGACAAGTGGCAGCTGATCCCGCTCGCCACGGAGGCCGGCACGGTCACGGACTACGTCCGTACGTTCTTCTAGACCCGGTCCGCGCCGGGCCTGCCACCACGCACGGCACGGACCGCCGCGCAAGCCTGCCCGGGACCGCCGTCCACCGCGCCGACCGACCCGCACAGGCCCGCCCGGCACCGCCGGACTTCACCGTCGTGGCAGACCGCCGCCGCGGCGGGAGAGGGTGGCCCGGCCGCTTCGTACGCCCTGCCGCCGGGCAGGAACAACCGCCGCAACGGCGTGCAACGCCGCCGCACCGGCCGGCTGTGCCCGACCAGCGGTCACACCGGCTCGTCGGCGCCGCCGGACCGCAGCCTCCTGGCTGATCACCACCGCGGCGGGACGGACGGAGAGGCCCGGCCACTCCGTACGTCCTGCCGCCGGGCAGAAAGACCCGCCGCCGCGGCGACCGGCCACGACGGCGGCTCCGGCGGTGCCGGGCCGGCCGTCACGGCCGGCGGGCGCCGCCGGTCGTCCCCCACCGACTGCCGACGAAGGGACCCGCTCATGGACACCGTCTTCCGCAACGTGCGCGTCATCGACGGGTCCGGCGGGCCCTCCTACCGGGCCGACGTCGGGCTGGCCGGCGGGCGGATCGCCGAGATCCGGGGGCCGGGCGAGGGGCCCCGCCCCACCGCCCGCCGCGTCGTCGACGCCGCGGGCCTCGCGCTCTCCCCCGGCTTCATCGACATGCACGCCCACAGCGACCTGGCCCTCCTCCGCGACCCCGCCCACGAGCCGAAGGCCGCGCAGGGCGTGACCTTGGAGGTCATCGGCCAGGACGGGCTGTCGTACGCGCCCGTCGACGACCGTACGCTCGCCGGGGTCCGCGCCCAGATCACCGGCTGGAACGGTGACGGTTCGGACGTCGGCTTCTCCTGGCGCACCGTCGGCGAGTACCTGGACCGCCTCGACCACGGCTTCGCCGGCGAGGGGATCGCGGTCAACGCCGCCTACCTCCTCCCCCAGGGGACCGTCCGCGCGCTCGCCGTCGGCTGGGAGGACCGGCCCGCCACGGCTGCCGAGCTCGGCCGCATGAAACGGCTCGTCGCCGAGGGGCTGGAGCAGGGCGCGGTGGGGCTGTCGTCCGGGCTGACGTACACGCCCGGCATGTACGCCGGCGACGCCGAGCTGACGGAGCTCTGCCGCGTCGTCGCCTCGTACGGCGGCTACTACTGCCCGCACCACCGCTCGTACGGCGCGGGCGCCCTCGCCGCGTACGAGGAGATGATCGCCGTCAGCCGGGCCGCCGGCTGCGCCCTGCACCTGGCCCACGCCACCATGAACTTCGGGGTGAACGAGGGCCGCGCCCCCGAGCTGCTGGCCCTGCTCGACTCCGCGCTCGCCGCGGGCGCGGACATCTCGCTCGACACCTACCCCTACACCCCCGGCTGCACCACGCTCGTCGCGATGCTGCCCAGTTGGGCGGGCGAGGGCGGCCCGGAGGCGGTGCTGGCGCGTCTGCGCGACGACGCGACGGCCGGGCGCATCCGGTACGCGATGGAGGTGGAGGGCGCGGACGGCTGCCACGGGGTGCCCATCGACTGGGACGCGATCGAGATCTCGGGCGTCTCCGACCCGGCCCTCGCCGCGGCGCACGTCGGGCGGACGGTGGCGGGCGCCGCCCGCGAGCGCGGCGAGGAGCCGTGGACGACCGCGCGCCGGCTGCTGGTCGCGGACCGGCTGGGGCCGACGATCCTGCAGCACGTGGGCCACGAGGAGAACGTCCGCACGATCATGCGGCACCGCGTGCACACCGGCGGCAGCGACGGCATCCTGCACGGCGCCAAGCCGCACCCGCGGGCGTACGGCACGTTTCCGCACTACCTGGGCCGGTACGCGCGGGAGCTCGGCGTGCTCTCCCTGGAGGAGTGCGTGGCGCATCTCACGTCGCGCCCCGCGGCGCGTCTGAGGCTGCCCGACCGGGGTCTCGTGCGCGTCGGGCACCGCGCCGATCTCGTCCTCTTCGATCCGGAGACGGTGGCCGCCGGTGCCACTTTCGAAGCCCCTCGGACCCTTCCGACCGGTATTCCTTATGTCCTGATTGCGGGACGCTTTGTGATGGAAGACGGGCGGCGGACGGACGTCCTGGCCGGCCGGACCGTCCGGCGCACCGCGGCGGCGTGATCGGCCGCTTCGCGGCGGCTCCGGCCGGGCCGGAAACGGCGAGCACGCCGTCCGGAGCCCCCGTATGGTGGCCGTCATGCAGGTGATCCAGTCAACGAAGCTCGCCAACGTCTGCTACGAAATCCGTGGCCCGGTGCTCGAGGAGGCCATGCGGCTGGAGGCGGCAGGTCACCGCATCCTCAAGCTCAACACCGGCAACCCCGCGATCTTCGGGTTCGAGTGCCCGCCGGAGATCCTCGAGGACATGCTGCGCAACGTGGGCGACGCCCACGGCTACGGCGACGCCAAGGGCCTGCTCCCGGCCCGCCGCGCGGTGGTGCAGCACTACGAGACCAAGGGCGTCGAGCTGTCCGTCGAGGACGTCTACCTCGGCAACGGCGTCTCGGAGCTGATCCAGATGTCGATGCAGGCCCTGCTCGACGACGGCGACGAGGTCCTCGTACCGGCCCCGGACTACCCGCTGTGGACGGCCTCGGTCTCCCTGGCCGGCGGCACCGCCGTGCACTACCGCTGCGACGAGCAGTCGGACTGGATGCCGGACCTGGCGGACATCGAGCGCAAGATCACCGACCGCACCAAGGCCCTCGTCATCATCAACCCGAACAACCCCACGGGTGCGGTCTACGACGACGAGATGCTGCGCGGCCTCACCGAGATCGCCCGCCGCCACAACCTGATCGTCTGCTCGGACGAGATCTACGACAAGATCCTTTACGACGGCGTCACCCATACCCCCACCGCGGCCATCGCCCCGGACCTGCTGACGCTCACCTTCAACGGCCTGTCCAAGGCCTACCGGGTGGCCGGCTACCGCAGCGGCTGGATGGCGGTCTGCGGCCCCAAGGCCCACGCCGAGAGCTATATCGAGGGCCTGACGATCCTGGCGAACATGCGCCTGTGCGCCAACATGCCCGCCCAGTACGCGGTGGCCACGGCCCTCGGCGGCCGGCAGACGATCAACGACCTGGTGCTGCCCGGCGGCCGGCTGCTGGAGCAGCGCGACGTCGCGCACGAGCTGCTGACGCAGATCCCGGGCGTGACATGCGTGAAGCCGAAGGGCGCCCTGTACGCCTTCCCGCGGCTGGACCCCAAGGTCTACAAGATCAAGGACGACCGGCAGATGGTGCTGGACCTGCTCCGCGCCGAGAAGATCATGGTCGTGCACGGCACGGGCTTCAACTGGCCGGAGCCGGACCACTTCCGTCTGGTCACCCTGCCGAACGCCACGGACCTTGCGGACGCGGTGACGCGGATCGGGAACTTCCTGGACGGTTACGGGCAGCCGTAGCAGCCATAGCAGCCGTGACCGGTCGGCGGACCGGTTATCTATAGAGAAGACAACTTTAGACGCCGTCTAAGTTAGGATGGCCTTCTGAGGCATTCCCAGGAGGCCATCCATGTACGAGCCGATCCGGACGCAATCGGTCCACAGCCTCGCCGCACAGCGCTGGGGCAAGCGCGTCCTGCACCGTTCCCGCGAGGAGGAGCTGGACATCCGGCTCGCGGGGCATCTCACCGCGCTGCTGACCGTGACCGACGAGCTGCGCGCCCTCACGCCGTCCGGCCCGCTGGACGACGCCGCCGACCGTCTCACCGACGGCATCACCCGCATGAGCGGCACCACCCCGCTCCGGGCCGCCCCGTCGGCGGGCCACCCCGTCCCCGCCCGCGTCAACGCCCTCCACCAGCGCGCCCACCAGCTGGCCGGCCAGGCCCTGGTCGTCGCCACGTCGGCCGGCGACGCGGCGGGCCGGGCCCTCGCGGCCGAGCGCCTGCGCGCTCACGCGACGGCGCTCGGCATCCCCGAAGAGGAGTAGTGACGCCCGCCCCGGGAGCCGGGGCGGGCGTCGCGCGCGACTCGGACCGTCAGCCCAGGCGCCGCACCAGCGCCCGGTACTCGTCCCACAGCTCCTTCGGCGTGTGGTCGCCGAAGGTGTTCAGGTGCTCGGGGATCAGCGCGGCCTCCTCGCGCCAGACCTCCTCGTCCACCGTCAGCAGCAGGTCCAGGTCCTCGTCCGAGATCCGCAGGCCTGCGGTGTCGAGCGCCTCGCGGGTCGGCAGGATGCCGATGGGGGTCTCGACGCCCTCGGCGCGGCCGTCGAGGCGGTCGACGATCCACTTCAGGACGCGGCTGTTGTCACCGAAGCCCGGCCACACGAACCGGCCTTCCGCGTCCTTGCGGAACCAGTTGACGTAGTAGATCTTCGGGAGCTTGGACTGGTCCTTGCCCTTGCCCACGTTGACCCAGTGGCCCATGTAGTCGCCCATGTTGTAGCCGCAGAAGGGCAGCATGGCGAAGGGGTCGCGGCGCAGCTCGCCGACCTTGCCCTCGGCGGCCGCGGTCTTCTCGGAGGCGACGTTGGCGCCGAGGAAGACGCCGTGCTGCCAGTCGAAGGACTCGGTCACCAGCGGGACGGCGGAGGCGCGGCGGCCGCCGAAGAGGATCGCGGAGATCGGCACGCCCTTGGGGTCCTCCCACTCGGGCGCGATGATCGGGCACTGCGAGGCCGGGACGGTGAAGCGGGCGTTGGGGTGGGCGGCCGGCGTGGACGAGGCCGGGGTCCAGTCGTTGCCCTTCCAGTCCGTCAGGTGGGCGGGCTGCTCCTCGGTCATCCCCTCCCACCACACGTCGCCGTCGTCGGTGAGGGCGACGTTGGTGAAGACGGAGTTGCCCCAGAGGGTCTTCATGGCGTTGGCGTTGGTGTGCTCGCCGGTGCCGGGGGCGACGCCGAAGAAGCCGGCCTCGGGGTTGATGGCGTAGAGACGGCCGTCCGCGCCGAAGCGCATCCAGGCGATGTCGTCGCCGATGGTCTCGACGGTCCAGCCGGAGACCGTGGGCTCCAGCATGGCGAGGTTGGTCTTGCCGCAGGCGGACGGGAAGGCCGCGGCGACGTACTTGGACTCGCCCTGCGGCGGGGTGAGCTTGAGGATGAGCATGTGCTCGGCGAGCCAGCCCTCGTCGCGGGCCATCACGGACGCGATGCGCAGGGCGTAGCACTTCTTGCCCAGCAGGGCGTTGCCGCCGTAGCCGGAGCCGTAGGACCAGATCTCGCGGTCCTCGGGGAAGTGCGAGATGTACTTGGTGGTGTTGCACGGCCACGGGACGTCGGCCTCGCCCTCGGCGAGCGGCGCGCCGAGGGTGTGGACGGCCTTGACGAAGAAGCCGTCGGTGCCGAGCTCGTCGAGGACGGCCTGGCCCATCCGGGTCATCGTGCGCATGGAGACGGCGACGTAGGCCGAGTCGGTGATCTCGACGCCGATCGCGGACAGCGGGGAGCCGACCGGGCCCATGCAGAAGGGCACGACGTACATCGTGCGGCCGCGCATGGAGCCGCGGAAGATGCCGCCCTGATCGTCCTTGCCCCGGAAGATCTCCCGCATCTCGGCGGGGGCCTTCCAGTGGTTGGTCGGGCCGGCGTCCTCCTCCTTCTCGGAGCAGATGAACGTGCGGTCCTCGACGCGCGCCACGTCACTGGGGTCGGAGGCGGCGTAGTACGAGTTGGGGCGCTTGACCGGGTCGAGCTTCCTGAAGGTGCCCTTGCGGACGAGCTCCTCGCTCAGGCGCTCGTACTCCGCCTCGGAACCGTCGCACCAGACCACGCGGTCCGGCTGGGTGAGGGCGGCGATCTCGTCGACCCAGGAGATCAGCTCCTGGTGCTGGGTGGGGGTGGTGGGAGCCGCATCACTGCGCGCCACGATCGCTCCGTCCCGCCGGAATCCACACTGGCCGGCGTAGATGTTGAGGGTTGACGGACTCGCCCGTTTCGCCCGCGAAGTCCGCTTCTATGGATGGATGCCCCTTGGGGGCTGCGACCCAGACGCTTCGTGACTGCTCATCCGGTGCCGCCCGCACTCATTTGATCATCCGACTCCGCCGACATTCTGTCCAGGGGGCGCCCCCGTGACCATCGCCACGCGATACTGATCCGTAACTTACGGTGGCGTAGGTAGCATGTCGGCCATGACTCCCGCGCCCGACGCAGCGCCTTCCGCGCTCCCCGCGCCCGCCGGCGCCGCGGCCGCAGCAGCCCTCCCCGCCGGGGCCGCACCCTCCGCCGCCGGCCTGTCCGCCGACCCGCCGGTCCCCGTGAAGCCACGCCTGCGCGGCTGGCTGCACGCGGGGATGTTCCCCGCCGTGCTGATCGCCGGCGTCTTCCTGACCGCCCTCGCCGACAGCACGCGCGGCCGGATCGCGTGCGCCGTCTACGTCCTGACCGCGGGGTCGCTGTTCGGCATCAGCGCCCTCTACCACCGGGGCGACTGGAGCCCGCGCGCCAACGCCGTCCTGCGCCGCCTCGACCACGCGAACATCTTTCTGATCATCGCCGGTACGTACACCCCGCTGACGATGCTGCTGATCCCGGGCGGCCGCGGACAAGTGCTGCTGTGGGCCGTCTGGGCGGCCGCCGCGGCGGGCATCGCCTTCCGCGTCTTCTGGGTCGGCGCCCCGCGCTGGCTCTACACCCCCTGCTACATCGCCATGGGCTGGGCCGCGGTCTTCTTCCTCCCGGACTTCCTGCGCAAGGGCGGCATCGCCGTCCTCGTCCTGGTGGTCGTCGGCGGGCTGCTCTACAGCGCCGGCGGCGTCATCTACGGGATCAAGCGGCCGAACCCCTCGCCGCGGTGGTTCGGCTTCCACGAGGTCTTCCACTCGCTCACGCTGGCGGCGTTCATCGTGCACTACGTCAGCATCTCCCTGGTGGCCTACACCCACGCCTGAGCCTGCCACCCCTTCCCCTCCTTCGCAGGACGGCCGCGACCGCAGAGGTCGCGGCCGTTTTTTCATGCCCGGGCCCCTTCGCCCGCCCCTCCCCCGATTGACAGTGTCAATCTTTTGAGAGTTACTGTCATTTGACTCCAACTCTCTTTCGGAGGTGTGCCATGAGCACCCGTCCCGACCCCCGCCGGTGGTGGGCCCTCGGCGCCCTGGTCGCCTGCATGCTCGTCCTCGGCTTCGACGGCACGATCCTGAACGTGGCCCTGCCGGAGATGGCGGCCCAACTGGGTGCCGACAGCGCCGAACAGACCTGGATCGCCGACTCCTACCTGATCGTCTTCGCCGCCCTGATGCTCCCCTCGGGCCTGCTCGGCGACCGCTTCGGCCGCCGCCGGATGCTCCTGGCCGGCCTCGGGATCTTCCTCGCCGGATCGCTCTTCGGCGCGTTCGTCACCAGCCCCGGGCTCGTCGTCGCCGCCCGCGTGGTCCTGGGCGCGGGCGGGGCGCTGATCATGCCGCTGGCCCTGTCCGTGCTGCCGTCGCTCTTCCCCGCCGAGGAGCGCTCCCGGGCGCTGGGCGCCGTCTCGTCCGCCTCCGCGCTGGGCCTGCCGCTCGGCCCGATCGTCGGCGGCTGGCTGCTGGACCACTTCTGGTGGGGGTCGGTCTTCCTCGTCAACGTCCCGCTCGTGGCCCTCGGCATCGCCGCGTGCCTCTTCCTGCTCCCCGAGACCAGGGACCCCGCGTCCCCGAAGGTGGACCTCCGCTCCACCGCTCTGACCGTCACCGGCCTGGCCGCCCTCGTCGCCGGCGTCAACGAGGGCCCGGCGCGCGGCTGGTCCTCGCCCCTCGTGCTCGGCGCGCTCGCCGCGGCCGTCCTCCTGCTCACCGCCCTGGTGCTGCGCGAGCGCCGCTCGGCCCGGCCCGTGCTGGACGTGACCCTGCTGCGCAACCGGGCGTTCCGCTGGAACACCCTGGCTGCGGCCCTGGTGACCTTCGCCCTCACCGGCCTGCTGTTCGTCGTCCCCCAGCACCTGCAGACCGTCCAGGGCCAGGACGCCTTCGGCACCGGGCTGCGGATGCTGCCGATGATGGGCGGGCTGCTGGTGGCCTCGCGCGCCGCCGGGCCCCTCGCCGAGCGCTTCGGCTCCCGCGTCGTCATCCCCGGCGCCCTGCTCGTGCTCGCCGCCGCCGCGCTGACCGGCAGCCGTACGGAGGCCGGCGACGGCTACGGCTTCACCGCGCTGTGGCTGACGCTCGCAGGCTTCGGGTTCGGCTTCGGGATCCTCCCGGCCATGGACGGCGCGCTCGGCGCCCTGCCGCGGGACCGGGCGGGCAGCGGCTCCGGACTGCTGATGACGCTGCGCCAGGTCGCGGGGGCCGTCGGCGTCGCGGTGCTCGGCAGCCTCATCGCCGGCTCGTTCGCCGCCCGCCTCGACACCGGCGGCCTGCCCCCCGCCGCGGCGGACGCCGCGGGCGACTCCGTGGTGGCCGCGCACCAGGTGGCCGCACGGCTCGGGGACGCGGCACTCGCCCGGTCGGCGGACGCCGCATTCGTCCACGGCATGGACCTCGCCCTGCTCGCCTGCGGCATCGCGGCGATCGCCGCCGCGGCCCTCACCGCCGCCTTCCTGCCCGGCAAGCCGGCCGGGTCCGGGGCCGCGCGACCCGCGGAGACGCGTCCCGCGGAGGCCCCGGAAGTGGTTCCGCGGAAGGCCGATGCCTGAGAATGCAGGCATGGCCTCCGCAGATACGCCTTCCGTCGCACAGGCCGGGCCCCGGCTCGGACTGCGCGAGCGGAAGAAGATCCAGACCCGTCAGGCGATCCGCCGCGCCGCCTACCGGCTCTTCGAGCAGCAGGGCTACGACGCGACGCCGGTCGACCGGATCGCGGAAGCCGCCGACGTCTCCCCCAGCACCGTCTTCCGGTACTTCCCCACCAAGGAGGACATCGTCCTCACGGACGAGTACGACCCGGTGCTGGAGACCGCGATCCGGGCCCGCCCGGCGCAGGAGCCCCCGGTCGAGGCCATCCGGCAGGGCGTCCTCGACTCGATGCAGCGCATCATCGACCACGACCTCACCGAGCTCCGCCAGCGCACCCGGCTCATGCGCGAGGTGCCCGCCCTGCGCGCCCGGGCGGCCGAGGGCATGACGGAGTCGGCGCACATGCTCTACACCGTCCTGGCCGAGCGCACCGGGCGCCCGGCCGACGACATCGAGCTGCGCATCGTCGTCAGCGCGGTCTTCGCCGCGATGAACGAGGCCCTCATGTGCTGGGTCGAGCAGGGCCAGACGGGTGACCTCATCGCGCTCATCGGGCAGGCGCTGGACGTCCTGGCGCGGGGCCTGACGCTCTGACGCCCACCCCCTGACGCCGGGCCGGCCGGGCTCAGCGCAGGCTCTCCGCCAGCGCCTCCGGATCCGTCGTCGGCGCGTCACAGGTGAACCCGCGGCACACGTACGCCACC
>NZ_JBAMDC010000229.1:0-10940 GCF_036961605.1 Streptomyces sp. KLMMK | reverse complement strand
CATCCCGCGCAGCACGCCGAAGGCGTAGCGGCGCTCGCCCGCGGTCCAGAAGCCGGCGGGGGAGATCGCCGTCGTGGAGCGCACGAGCTTCTCGTGCGCGAGCTGCAGGGCCAACAGTCCGCCGAGCGAGTTGCCGGCGACGTGCGGCCGGTCGAGGTCCAGCGCCTCGAAGAGCGCCCCGAGGACGGGGACCACGCCGTGCAGGTCGTAGGCCATGCCGTCCGGCAGGGCCGGGGAGTCGCCGAAGCCGGGCAGGTCGACGGCGATGACGTCGCGCTCCGCGGCGAGGATGCCGGCGACCGGGTCCCACGCCTGCAGGTGGTGGCCGATGCCGTGCAGGAGCACCAGTGGCTCCCCGCCGCCGAGCCGTTCGTAGGACACCTCCGCGGTCCGCCGTCCGGCGGGGGTGTCGATGGGGAAGACGACCGTGTCGGCCATGGGTGGCTCCTCGTCATCCTGGGGTGCCGGTGAGGTATTGAGACAGGATGTCAGTAAGAGTTACCGCAGGGTAAGACCCCGTGCGGGTCCTGTACGGCGGTGCTCCGAGAGCGAGTTCACATGGACAACCCCCACCGGGTCCGCTGGGATGGAGCGGTGACCCCACCCGACGCCGCATCCGACGCCGCACTCGACGCCTTCGAGGAGCACCGCTCCGTCCTGACCGGCGTCGCCTACCGGATGCTCGGCCGCGTCGCCGACGCCGAGGACGTCGTCCAGGAGGCCTGGCTGCGCTGGTCCGGCGCCGCCCGCGAGGACGTGCGCGACCCCCGCGGGTACCTCGTGCGGGTCACCACCCGGCTGGCGATCGACCGGCTGCGCCAGGTGCAGGCGCGGCGCGAGGCGTACGTCGGCCCCTGGCTGCCCGAGCCGATCGCCACCGACTACGGCCCGGCCGTGCCCGACACCGCCGAGCAGGCGGTCCTGGCGGACTCCGTCTCCCTGGCCGTGCTGGTGGTCCTGGAGTCGCTCTCCCCGCTGGAGCGCGCGGTCTTCGTGCTGCGGGAGGCGTTCGGCTTCCCCTTCGGGGAGATCGCCGTGACGCTCGACCGCTCGGAGGCGTCCGTGCGCCAGCTCGCGACCCGGGCCCGGCGCCATGTCGACGAGGGCAGGCCGCGCTTCACCGTGGACCCGGCCGAGCAGCGCGACCTCACCGAGAAGTTCCTCGCGGCGGCCACCGGCGGCAGCCTCGGGAACCTGCTGGAGCTGCTCGCGCCCGACGTGCGGCTCGTCGGCGACAGCGGCGGCAAGTCCAAGGCGCCGCTGCGCGTCATCGAGACCGCGGACAAGGTCGGGCGCTTCCTGTACGCGGTGGCGCAGCAGCCCCTGCCGGGGCTGGAGGCCCGCTTCATGGAGATCAACGGCCGCCCGGGCCTCCTCGTCCTGTCCGCGGGACGCCCGGACACCGCCTTCAGCCTGGAGGTGGCGGACGGCCGGATCACGACGGTCTACCTGGTGCGCAACCCCGACAAGCTCGGCGGCCTGGCGGGATAGCCGGCCGCGGTGGCCGGTACGGCCGTTCGGCTACAGGCCGCCGGCCACCCGCAGCACCGCTCCCGTGGTGTACGAGGCGTCCGGCGAGAGCAGCCACGCCACCGCCGCCGCGACCTCGCCGGGCTCGCCGGGGCGGCCCATCGGCACCCGGCCGGAGTTGCGCCACGGCCGCTCCGGATCGCCCATGGCCGCGTGGATGTCCGTGACGATCATCCCGGGCTGTACGGAGTTGACGCGGACGCCCTCCTCGGCGAGCTCCTTGGAGAGGCCGACGGTCATCGCGTCGACGGCGGCCTTGCTCGCCGCGTAGTGCACGTACTCCCCCGGGCTGCCGAGGGTGGCCGCGCCCGAGGAGATGTTCACGATCGCGCCGCCCCGGCCGCCGTGGCGGGTGGACATCTCCAGGGCGGCCCGCCGGGCGCAGATCAGAGCGCCCGTCACGTTCACGTCGACGACCCGCCGCATCCGTTCCACGGGCGTCTCGGTGAACCGGCCGAGCAGGCCGGTGACGCCCGCGTTGTTCACCAGCCCGGTGACCGGGCCCAGTTCCGCCCGCACCGTGTCGAAGAGGGCGTCCACCGCGCTCTCCACGCTGGTGTCGACCTGGACGGCCACGCATCCGACGCCTTCGGCGCGCACCGCCCGGGCCGTCTCCTCGGCGGCCCCGGCCGCCCGTTCGTAGCCGATGCCCACGCTGTGGCCGGCGCGCGCCAGCCGCACCGCGACGGCCGCTCCGATCCCCCGGCTGCCTCCCGTGACCACCGTGACCTGGTCCATCGCCCCTCCGCTCGCTCGCCCGGGCCCGTACGCACGTGCGCCGGGGCCCATGGGCGACGACCGTAGCCGAAGGGCTCGAAGGGATCGCGTACCGGGCCGTTAATCGGGGCATTGGTCTTGACCAAGTCCGGGCACCGTCCTATGGTCGCCATACTGCAACAACCTTTAATAAAGAAGCGCGCAAAATGCTTTGCGGAGGATCAGGGTGGGGACCACGCAGCTCGAAACGGTGCCGGAGCCGAAGTACTGGCACCTGAAGACCGTGCTCAGCGAGGCGCTCGACTCCGAGTTCGCGGTGGGTGAGATCCTGCCGAACGAGCGGGAGCTCGCCGCCCGGTTCGGCGTCGCACGGGCCACGCTCCGGCAGGCGCTCGAACAACTGGAGCTCGAAGGGCGGCTGCAGCGCCGCCGCGGCGTCGGCACCACCGTCGCCCCGCCCCGCGTGGGCGTGGCCGTCGGCGAGGCCGAGGACGCCTGGCCGGGGGCCGCCACGGATTCCTGGCAGGCCGTCGACTGCCAGGAGACGGCGCCGCCCGCGGCCGTCACCCAGCTGCTCGGCACGGCCGCCGGCCAGGCGGTGCACACCGTGCGCCGGATCCGCCGGACGCACGGCCAGCCCGTGGCCGCCGAGCTGCTGTACGTGCCGGGGTCGTCCGTTCCCGGCCTCGCCGCGATCGACGCCGCGCCGGGCGCCGCCCGCGCCCGCACCGTCCTGCGCGAGCTGCAGCGCCTCGGCCTGGAGGGCCAGGACCGCGCGGTCGAGCTGGGATCGGCCCGCGCCGAGGACGCCAAGCAGCTCGACCGGCTGCCCGGCGCGCCCGTCCTCCTCGTCACCACGCGCTACTTCGCCGAGGGCGCCACGGCGGCCGTGGCCGTCGCCACCTACCGCGCGGACACCTGCCGGCTCACGTTCGGCGAGGCCGGAGTGCAGCTCCTGGCCGCGGGCTGACCGGGCCGGGCAGGACCGGGCAGGGCGTCCCCACCGCCCGGCCCGCGCTCCACGGCACCCGCGCCGGAGCACTCACCTGCGCGCGGTGACCGTGCTCTCCACGGCGAACAGCTGCTTCTCCACGTGGTCGAGGGCCAGGCGCAGCGCGCCCGTGGCGACCGCGGCCTCGCCCAGCATCGACTGCACCACCTGCGGCGGCCGGAGGCAGTAGCGGGCCAGCTCCCTCCGCAGTGGCTCCAGCACTCCGCTGATCCCCGCCGCCCAGCCGCCGACGACGACCATCTCCGGATCCAGGGCCAGCACCAGCGCTGCCACGTCGTGCACGAGGCGGCGCATGAAGCGCTCCACGGCCGCCGCGGCCTGCTCGTCGCCCTCGCGCGCCAGCGCGAAGACCCGTGCCACCTGCGCCTCGTCCAGCGGGTGCAGCGGCTCCCCCGTCGTGGACAGCACCTCTTCGGGGGTCGCCTCCCGGCCGAGCAGGTGCAGGGCGCCGATCTCGCCGGCCGCGCCCCCGAAGCCCCGGTGCAGCCGCCCGCCGATCAGCGAGCCGGCCCCGGGGCTGAGCCCGGCCAGGACGAAGACGACGTCGTCCGACCCGGTGGCGGCGCCCTTCCAGTGCTCGGCCACCGCGGCCGCGTTCGCGTCGTTCTCCACGAGGACCGGGCACCGGAACGAGCGGCGCAGCCGCTCCCCGAGCGGCAGGCCGGTCCAGCCCGGCAACGCCGTGCCCAGCCGGACGGTGCCGTCGGCCTCCACGATGCCCGGGCTGGCCACGCCGACGGCCCGCAGCCCGCTGCGCGGCACGCCCGAGCGCGCGAGCAGATCGGCGACCGCGTCCCGCACCCGGTCCAGCCGCTCGTCCGCCGGGGCGGTCTCCGGCACGTCCAGGGACGCCGAGCCCATCACCCGCCCGCTCAGGTCGGCCATCAGGGCGGCGATCCGGTGCGGTCCGATCTCGATGCCGAGCAGGTGACCGGCCTCCACCCGGAAGCGGAAGCGGCGCGCGGGGCGGCCCTGGCGGCGCGCCTCGCCCTCCCCGGCGGGCGCCTCCACCACCAGGCCGGACTCCATCAGGCCCTCGACCACGCCCTCCACGGTCGGCCGGGACAGGCCGGTGACCTTGACCAGGTCCGTGAGGGTGGGCGCGGTGGACAGCGGGGACGCGGGAGAGACGGCCGTGCGGAGCGCGTGCAGGACCACGGCCGAGTTGATCCGCCGCAGCAGGGACGGGTCCCCGCCGGTGAGCCGCCCCAACGTCGCCGCCTCCTCGCTTTTGCGCATCCTTTGCTTACTGGCCGGATCGTATCGGGTGCGGTGACCGGCGGCGAGCCTCGGGACTCACCCGGGCGTGACGAACCCCGACTCGTACGCGGCGATCACCGCCTGGGTGCGGTCCCGCGCCCCGAGCTTCGCCAGCACCGCGCTGACGTGCGTCTTCACCGTCTCGGAGCCGAGCAGCAGGGTGGCCGCGATCTCCGCGTTGGACAGGCCGCGGGCCATCTGGCGCAGCACCTCCGCCTCACGGGCCGTCAGGGCCGCCTTCTCCATCGCCGCCCGGGCCCGCTCGTTGCCCCGGCCCGCCGCGATCGTGCGCAGCACGGCCGGGAACAGCAGCGAGTCGCCGGCCGCGACGGTGCGGACCGCCTGCACGATCTCGGCGGGCGCGGCGCGCTTGAGGAGGAACCCGTCGGCGCCCGCGCGCAGCGCGTCGTAGACGTACTCGTCGTTCTCGAAGGTGGTCACGACCATGATCTTCGGAGGCGGCTGCACCGTGCGCAGGACGGCCCGCGTCGCCTCGATGCCGTCCAGCAGCGGCATCCGTACGTCCATCGCGACGACGTCCGGCCGCAGCTGACGCACCATCGGCACCACGGCCGCCCCGTCGGCGGCCTCGCCCGTCACCTCGATGTCGGGCTGCGCTTCGAGGATGGCGCGCAGGCCCGCGCGGACGAGCGGCTCGTCGTCGACCAGCAGAACAGTTATCGGCACCGGTTCACCCTAGGCGCTCAGCGGGAGGACGGCCCGCACCCGCCAGGCGCCCTCGTGCACGCCGGTCTCGGCGTGGCCGCCGAGCAGGGCGGCGCGCTCGCGGATGCCCCGCAGGCCGCTGCCCGTGCCGCTGACGGCGCTGCCCGCGGAAGCAGGCAGGGGGTTGCTGATGTCCAGCTCCAGGACGTCCGCGCGGACCGCTATGCGCAGCGACACCGGCATGGGGCCCGCGTGGCGCACCACATTGGTGAGCGCCTCCTGGGCGATGCGGTAGCCCTCGCGCGATACCGGGCCGGGCAGGGCCTCCAGGGCGCCGCTGACCTCGGCGGTGACCTCGCTTCCGGAGCCCCGGGCGGCGGTGAGCAGCCGCTGGAGGTCGGTCAGGGCCGGGCGTCCGGCCGCCGGTCCGGACGCGTCCTCGCGCAGGACCTTGAGGACGCGCTCCAGGTCCTCCAGCGCGTGCCGGCCCGTCTCCTCGATGGCCGCCAGCGCCTTGTCGGTGAAGTCGGGCGACCCTGCGGCGCGTGCCGCGCCCGCCTGGAGCACGGCGACCGTGAGCGCGTGTCCCACGGAGTCGTGCAACTCGCGGGCGAGCCGGTTGTGTTCCAGCAGGCGTTCCGTGCGCTCCTCCAGCGCGGCCAGGCGCTGGGCCGCCGAGGGGCCGAGGAGCGCCCGCGCGGCCCGCGCCAGCACCTCGCCCGCGACGACGACAAAGGCCAGGAGCAGCGCCAGGGCCGCCAGGGCCACGAGCGCGTACCACCAGTGGCCGCCTTGGGGCTTCCACAGGGACAGCACGCTCTCCGGCCGCCCGCCGAACGCGGCGCTGATGAGGTTGACCGCGAGCGTCGGCGTGTGCACCGAGAAGAAGGCCGTCAGCGTGCCCAGTTCATAGCGCAGGACCAGCCACAGCACCGTGCGCCGGCGATCGCTCCACGAAGCCGAGGCCGCGGGCGTGAAGTCCGGCTCCCGGCCGTCCCGGCGGGCCGGATGGAGCAGCAGCTGCGCCTGCATCCCCTCCGAGAGCCGCACCCTCGGGACTGTGCCGGCCGCCACCAGCAGCGGCAGCGGCGCCACGAGCAGCCAGGCGCCCGCGAGCGTGTCCATGTTGGCGAGCCCGGGGACCACGAAGGCGAACACCGTGGCGACGACCATCGCCATCACCAGGTGCAGCCAGCGGGTGTACGTGACCGCGCGGGTCACCGGGCGCAGGGGAGCGATCATGACGTCATTCTCCCAAGGCCGGCCGGGCGGCGGCCTCCCCCGCTCGGGGGAGACGGTCCCCACGCCAGGGGGAAGTGCCGCCTCCGGCCGGACGCGAGCCTTGGGGCATGACCTCGATAGAGATCCGTGAACTCACCAAGCGGTACGGCCCGGTGTGCGCCCTGGACGGGCTCACCGTGACCGTCCGGCCGGGCCGGGTGACCGGCTTCCTGGGCCCCAACGGCGCCGGGAAGTCCACCACGATGCGCATGATCCTCGGCCTGGACCGGCCCACGTCCGGCGCGGCCCTGGTGGGCGGCCGCCCGTACGCCTCGTTCGCCGAGCCGCTGCGGCACGTCGGCGCGCTGCTGGACGCCTCGGCCGCCCACCCCGGCCGGACCGCACACGACCACCTGCTCACCCTCGCCCTCGCCAACCGCATCTCCGCCCGCCGCGTCGGCGAGGTGCTGGAGGAGACGGGCCTGGCGTCCGCGGCGCGCCGCCGCGTGCGGACCTTCTCCCTGGGGATGCGGCAGCGCCTCGGGCTGGCCGCGGCGCTCCTCGGCGACCCTCCCGTGCTCCTGCTCGACGAGCCCGCCAACGGCCTCGACCCCGAGGGCATCCTCCAGCTGCGCCGGCTGACGCGCCGCCTGGCGGAAGAGGGGCGGACCGTCCTGATCTCCAGCCACCTCATGAGCGAGATGGCGCAGACCGCCGACCACCTCGTCGTGCTCGGCCGGGGCCGGCTGCTCGCGGACGCGTCGCTGAGCGACTTCGTCGGCGGCAGAGCCTCCCTGGAGGAGGCCTACTTCGCCCTGACCGACGGCTCCGCCGAATTCACCCACCAGGAAGGCACGTCCTCATGAACGCCCTCGCCCCCGTCCTCCGCTCCGAGTGGGCCAAGATCCGTTCCGTGCGGGCCCTGCTCGTCGCCCTGTCGGCCGCCTTCGTGGCCTCCGTCGGGGTCACCGTGCTGGTGCACGCGATGGTCGGCAGGGCCGAGGCCGACGAGGCGGACTTCGAAGCGGTGTACAGCTCGTACTTCGGCCTGAACTTCGGGCACATCGCCGCCGTCTGCTTCGGTGTGATGGCGGTGGCCGGGGAGTACGCGGGCGGCGGGATCCGCCTCTCGCTCGCCGCCGTCCCGCGCCGCGGCGTGTTCTGGGCGGGCAAGCTGCTCGTGCTGGGCGCCGCCGCCCTGCCGGTGGGGCTGGCGACCGGCTTCGGCTGCTTCCTCGGCGCGCAGGTGCTGCTGGGCGAGTACGGCGTGGGGCTGGGGACGCCCGGCGCGCTCCGGTCGGCGGTCGGCTGCGGCGTCTACCTCGCGCTGCTCACCGTGTTCTCGGCGGGGGTGGCCGCGGTGGTCCGCAGCCAGGTCGGGGCGCTGTCGGTGCTCACGCCCGTGGTGTTCCTGGTCTCGCCGGTCTTCGCGGGGGTCTCCGGCATCGGGAAGGTGGTGGCCTTCCTGCCGGACCGGGCCGGACAGCAGATCCTGCACCCGGTCCCCGAGGGCCCGCTCGGGGCCTGGTCGGGGATGGGCGTGATGGCGCTGTGGACGGCGCTCGCGGCCGCGGCGGGCTGGTGGTCCCTGCACCGCCGCGACGCGTGACCTCGCCGTGCTCAGGCTCCGCCGGCCGCCGCCCGCAGCCGCGCGTACTCCTCGGCCATCTTCGGCAGCGGCCAGTGGGCGTTGAGGCCGCTGGGGTTGGGCAGGGCCCAGATGCGGGTGGCGCCGATCGTCCGCTCCTGCGGGCCGATCTTCGCGTGCTTGTCGCCGAACGCGACGCGGTAGGCGGTCACCCCGACGACCGCGAGCCAGCGCGGCTTCAGCAGCTCGACCTTCTCCGTCAGGATGCGGCCGCCCTCGACGTACTCCGCGGTGCTCAGCTCGTCCGCGCGCGCCGAGGCCCGGGCGACGACGTTGGTGATGCCGAGCCCGTAGCCGAGCAGTTCCTCCTGCTCGGCGGGGCGCAGCTGCCGCGGCGTGAAGCCCGAGGCGTGCAGGACCGGCCAGAAGCGGTTGCCCGGGCGGGCGAAGTGATGGCCGGTGGCGGCCGACATCAGGCCCGGGTTGATGCCGCAGAAGAGAACGCGGAGGCCGTCCGCGACCACGTCGGGAACGAGGCGGTCACGGGCGGCCTCCAGCTGCTCCGGTGTCAGAGGATCGCCCCCGGCGCGTACGCCGCGGCCTCCGGGTGGCGCTTGGCGATCTCCTCGATGCGGGAGACCACCAGGGCGGCCTGGTCGGCCGCGGCGCCGGTGAAGGACAGCTTGTCGGCCATCAGGGCGTCCAGGCCGGCCCGGTCGAGCGGGATGCGCTCGTCGGCGGCGAGCTTGTCGAGGAGCTCGTTGCGCTCGGCGCCCTGCTCGCGCATGGCCAGCGCGGAGGCCACCGCGTGCTCCTTGATCGCCTCGTGCGCGACCTCACGGCCGACGCCGGCGCGCACGGCCGCCATGAGCACCTTGGTGGTGGCGAGGAACGGCAGGTAGCGGTCCAGCTCGCGGGCGACGACCGCGGGGAAGGCGCCGAACTCGTCGAGGACCGTCAGGAAGGTCTCCATCAGGCCGTCCAGCGCGAAGAACGCGTCCGGCAGGGCCACGCGGCGCACCACGGAGCAGGAGACGTCGCCCTCGTTCCACTGGTCGCCCGCGAGCTCGCCGGCCATGGAGGCGTAGCCGCGCAGGATGACCATGAGGCCGTTGACGCGCTCGCAGGAGCGGGTGTTCATCTTGTGCGGCATGGCGGACGAGCCGACCTGGCCGGGCTTGAAGCCCTCGGTGACCAGCTCGTGCCCGGCCATCAGCCGGATGGTCTTGGCGAGCGAGGACGGCGCGGCGGCCAGCTGCACCAGGGAGGTCACGACCTCGTAGTCCAGGGAGCGCGGGTAGACCTGGCCGACGGAGGTGAAGGCCTGCGCGAAGCCGAGGTGGTGGGCGATGCGCCGCTCCAGCTCGTCCAGCTTGGCGGCGTCCCCGCCGAGCAGGTCGAGCATGTCCTGGGCGGTGCCGACGGGGCCCTTGATGCCGCGCAGCGGATAGCGGCCGAGGAGCTCCTCCAGGCGGGCGAAGGCGACGAGGAGCTCGTCGGCGCCGGTGGCGAAGCGCTTGCCGAGGGTGGTGGCCTGGGCGGCGACGTTGTGCGAGCGGCCGGCCATGACCAGCTCGGCGTTCTCCCCGGCGAGCTTGCCGAGGCGGGCGAGGACGGCCACGGACCGGTCCCGGACGAGCTCCAGGGACAGCCGGATCTGCAGCTGCTCGACGTTCTCGGTGAGGTCGCGGGACGTCATGCCCTTGTGGATGTGCTCGTGGCCGGCGAGGGCGTTGAACTCCTCGATGCGGGCCTTGACGTCGTGCCGGGTGACCTTCTCGCGCTCGGCGATCGAGGCGAGGTCGACCTGGTCGAGCACCCGCTCGTAGTCGGCGAGGGCTGCGTCCGGCACCTCGATCCCCAGGTCCTTCTGCGCGCGCAGCACGGCGAGCCACAGCCGCCGCTCCAGCGTCACCTTGTACTCGGGGGACCACAGGACGGCCAGCTCGGCGGAGGCGTAGCGGCCGGCCAGGACATTGGGGATGCGGGGCTTCACAGACACGCTGCCGAGTCTACTGTCGGTTGCTGCAGACTCCGGCACGGGGCTCGTTCGTAGCTTGCTACGAGAACGCCTCCGGGGGTGCGCCCGCCGGACCCGGAGGGCACGCCCCGATCCTACGCGGGGGCCTCAGCGGGGGACCTCGGCCGCGCCGCCCTCGCGGATGCGGGCGAGCACCTGGTCGTGGAGGGCCGCCAGGCCGCCCGGGGGGACGGGCGCCGGGCTGCCGGTGAGCGTGTACCACTCCTCGGCGCCGGTGTACTGGACGTCGACCCGGGCCCACCCGCCGGGCAGGGCGGTGGTGGCGACGGTCAGGTCGCCCGTGATGACGCCGACGTCGTCGGTCATCGCCCCGCCCGGCCCTGCGGTCACCTGGTCCACGAGGTGCCCGCCCGGTCCTTCGCCGCCGGTCACCGGCTGCTGCTCATCGATCGCATGTGTCCAGCATGGCAGTAAGAGTGTCCTGCTCGCTCTGCGTCACGCTGAGCTGGTAGAGGTGCTTGATGTGGGTCCAGGAGCGGGAGTACGCACACCAGTACGAGTTCAGCGGCGGCCGCCACTGGTCCGGGCTCTGGTCGCCCTTGGACCGGTTGGAGGCGGCGGACACGGCGATGAGCTGGGGGTTGACCAGGTCGTTGGCGAACTGCTTGCGGCGGTCGGTGTTCCAGGTGTCGGCCCCCGACCGCCAGGCGTTGGCGAGGGGCACCATGTGGTCGATGTCGAGCTGGCCCGCCGCCGTGAAGTCCTTGCCGTCGTAGGCGCTGTGCCACTGGCCCGAGGACGCGCGGCACTGGTCGTCGGTCCTGACGTCGCGGCCGTCGCGGGAGAGGACCACCTCGCGGGTGTCGCAGGTGCCCATCTGCTTGATCCAGTGGGGGAACTTCGCGCGGCTGTACCCGGCCATCGAGTGCGGCGCCTCGACGGTCAGGTCGGCCAGCTCCACCCGG